>CAZCKE010000243.1:0-6758 GCA_964499005.1 uncultured Tepidisphaeraceae bacterium | reverse complement strand
GGTCAGACGCGGATTGACCCAGCGACTGGCCGCCGAGGCCAGCGTCAACTCCAATGCAGGCAAAGTCAGCGTCTTTACCGTCCGGGTGGATGCGGGCGACGTCGACACTTCGGATACCGTTCATGGGCTGACCGAATCGATCCTTCCCAAGCAAGCGCCGACCAAGCAAAAGCAGTTGTCGATCAATGCGCGGATTTTGCTGGTGGAAGACGGCATCGACAATCAGCGGTTGATCTCGATGCATCTGCGTAAAGCGGGCGCGGAAGTGACGATTGCCGATAACGGCCGCAAGGGTCTGGATAAGGCGGTCGCCGCGCAGCCCACCAAGCCGTTCGATCTGATTCTCATGGATATGCAAATGCCGGAGATGGACGGATATGAAGCCACGGGCGAGCTTCGGCGGCGTGGATTCAAGCTGCCGATCATTGCCTTGACGGCGCACGCCATGGTGGAAGACCGTGAAAAATGTCTTAACGCGGGGTGCACGGACTATATGACGAAACCCATCGAGAAAAATCATCTTCTTCAAATGGTCAACAGTCATCTCGCCCAATCGGCCGAGCAGTCGCGCGAGGAAGCGCAGAAGCCGGTCATTCGCTCGGAATTCGCCAATGACGACGAAATGAGAGAAGTGCTGGGCGAGTTCGTATCGATGCTGCCGCAGCAGGTCATGCGCCTGGGCACGCTGCTGAGTGACAAGAATCTCGACGAGCTGCGTCGAGCCGTGCATCAGCTCAAGGGAGCGGGCGGAGGCTACGGCTTCCCCGTCATTACCCAGATCGCCGCCGAAGCCGAACAGCGCATCAAGGCTTCGGAGACTCTGGACTCGATTACTTCACAGGTCCAAGAATTGATCGGCGTGATTCGAAAGATCGACGGATACGACAACACGAAGGAAGCTTCACATGTTGCAGAAAGTACTGGTCATTGACGATTCGCCGGCGATGCATTCGCTGCTCAAGATCCGTCTACAAAACGAGCCGATGGAACTGCATTTCGCGGCGGACGGGCAGAGCGGAATGGCGACGGCGAGCACGATGTTGCCGGACGTGATTCTCCTGGACATCGACATGCCCAGCCCGGACGGCTTCGAGGTCTGCCGGATGCTCAAGGCGGACCAGCGGACGATGTCGATCCCGATCGTTTTCCTCACGGGAGACGCGACGACGGAGCGGAAGATTCAGGGCCTGGAGCTGGGCGCCGTGGATTACATCACCAAGCCGTTCGACGCGGCCGAGTTGCGAGCCCGCATTCGCGCGACGCTTCGCACCAAGTTCCTGATGGACCTGCTCTCCAAGAAAGCGATGCTCGACGGCCTGACCGGCCTGGGCAACCGCGTCTTTTTCGAGTCGCGGCTCAACAGTGAAATGGCGATGCTTCGCAACGTCGTCAAGCCGCTTTCATGCCTCATGATCGACCTGGACAACTTCAAGCATCTCAACGACACGTACGGGCATTTATTCGGCGACGACGTTCTTCGGGGGATCGGGCAGATTCTGACGGGCGTCTGCCGTAGCGACGACGTGGTGTGCCGATATGGCGGTGAGGAATTTGTGATCCTGGTTCCCAGCACGCCGATCGAACAGGCGACGCTGCTGGCCGAGCGCATCCGCTCCAAAGTCGCGGCACATCCATGGGCACATCATGGCAAACCGGTATCGGTGACATGCAGCGTCGGCGTGGCGGACATGCGTCATACACCGCCTCCGGGCGTCGTCGAGCTGGCCGACCAGGCGCTCTACGAGGCCAAGAACAAGGGCCGCAATCGGGTGGTTGTCGCTCAGTTGCCAAGCAAGCCGAGCCGAAGCGTGGCATAAGGAGATCGGGCATCGACGCCAAACGGTTTTAGGTAAGGGCGCCGCTTCATGGAATCGACCGCCGATTATCGCATCCTGATCATGGAAGATGAGGAGTCAACGCGCCAGGCGTTGGCGGAAGCGCTCTCCTGCGCCCCGAACGATCAGGTCTCGGCGACATGCGCCGCGGGATCGATTGAATTAGTCCATGTTCAGTCGCGGGAACAAGCGCTTGAAAAAATCCGCGAATCGTTCTCGTTGGAGCAACTCTTCGCGATCATGTTCGTCGGCCACGCCACCTTGCGGCGCGTGGGCCCCGAAGCGCTTCAGGAAATTCTCGATGCCGACCCCGATATCCATGTGGTCGTCTGCACGGATTCGCCCGAGCCCAGCCGCGTCGAGATTTTGTCGCGTTACGGGCCGATCGGGCGCATTTCGATCCTCTCGCTGCCCGTGCAAGCCTGGGAAGCGTCGCAGTCGGTCGGCGTGACCGTCGGCCATTGGCGGCGTCACCGGCATTCACGGCTGACCATCGCTCAGCTGAAGGCGTTCCTCGACCAACAGTCGCAAACCCTCCATGACGAGCGCCGGGAATATGAAGAGGCGCTCCGTTCCAGCCAGGATCGTTATGCCTTGGCCGTATCGGGATCCAATGACGGGATCTGGGACTGGAACGTTGCAACGGGCAGCGTCTTCTTTTCAACGCGATGGAAAGCGATGCTCGGATTTTCCGAAGACGAGATCGCGCCCAAGCTCGAGGAATGGTTCAACCGGGTCCATCCGGAAGATCTGGAAAAAGTCCGCGCCGCCTTTGACGCGCACATTCATGGCAAGAACGACCATTTCCGGGCCGAATACCGCATGCGGCACAAGGACGGTCATTACCGATGGGTGCTGTCCCGCGGTTTGGCGGTTCGTGATGAAACGGGAAAAGTCTCGCGCGCCGCGGGATCACAAACGGAAATCACCGACCGGAAACTGGCCGAGGAGCAGCT
This sequence comes from uncultured Tepidisphaeraceae bacterium, assembly GCA_964499005.1. Taxonomy (GTDB): domain Bacteria; phylum Planctomycetota; class Phycisphaerae; order Tepidisphaerales; family Tepidisphaeraceae; genus CAZCKE01. Next base: position 3,967 of record CAZCKE010000243.1, on the reverse strand, counting down.
TCGCCACGACGCGCTGCACGACGCCTTGACGGGCCTGGCCAATCGCAGCCTGCTGTTGGAACGAATCGGCAACTGCATGCAGCGGGCCGTTCGCGTTCCGGATTACCTTTTTGCCACGTTGTTCTTGGATGTGGACCGGTTCAAGGTGATCAACGACAGCCTGGGCCACGATGCCGGCGACCAGCTCCTGGTCGAAATCGCGCGGCGCATGACCACGGTGGTTCGCTCGATCGATACGCTGGCGCGAATGGACATCGATCACCTGGCCCGGCTGGGGGGCGATGAGTTTGTCGTGTTGCTGGACTCGATCCGCGACCATGCGGATGGGGTTCGCGTTGCCCAGCGTCTTCTGGAATCCCTGGCGGAGCCATTCAAAATCGGCCGGCACGACGTGATCCCTTGGGGGTGATCGCGTTTGGCTTTTGGCAAGGGGGGTTATGGCCGCACGGGGGAAATCTTCGTTGAGGCGGCCGCCCGCCTTTACCACGCCAAGGCGGACTGTAAGAGCCGCTACTGCATTTACAAGACGGAAATGCACACGCGCGCGATGAAGCGGCTTCAATTGGAAAGCGATCTTAGGCGTGCTTTGGATCGGGACGAGCTGTACTTGCAATATCAACCCATCCATTCGCTGGCCAGTGGCGAAGTCGTGGAACTGGAAGCGTTGGTGCGCTGGAAACATCCCGAGCGCGGTCCGATTCCGCCTTCGGAATTCATTCCGTTGTCGGAAGAGACCGGGCTCATCGTTCAAATCGGGAGCTGGGTGCTCCGGACGGCCTGCCGGCAATTGAAGCGTTGGCAGGAGGAATCCGAAGGATTAAAAATGGGGATCGGCGTGAATGTTTCGGCAGGGCAATTTGCCCGGACCGAGCTCGCCTCGGAGGTTCGCGGCGTCCTGAAAGAAACCCAGCTCGATCCCCACTGTCTGAGCCTTGAGATCACCGAAAGCACCATCATGGAAACCGGCGCCGGCGCCATGGAAGCGCTGGCCGCGCTGCGCGATCTGGGCATCCGTCTTCATCTGGACGATTTCGGCACAGGATACTCATCGCTGGGGTATCTCAATCAAATGCCCGTGCATGTCTTGAAGGTTGATCGCTCATTCATCAACCAAATCCATACCGGTAAAGCGGGAGGCGCGATCGTTCAGGCGATTGTCACGCTCGCTCATTCGCTGGATATGGAAGTCATCGCGGAAGGCGTCGAAACCGAACCACAATCGGCCATTCTCAAGAGCATGGGTTGCGACATGGCTCAGGGATTTTTCCTGTCCCGCCCGATCGATGCCCGGGATGTGATGGCTTACGCCAAGCGTCAAATCGCCTTGCCGGCCGTTGCCGCAAGCGCTTGAGAGATCACACCGTAGTTTTCTTCAATGAATTTGCGGGACCGTCTAGGGAGTCGAAGCCTGCGTGGTGGGAATACCCAGCGCGGGAAGGCGCTGGTTGATTGCCTGCGCCCAGATTTCGTATCCCGCTCGTGCGGGATGGATTTTCTGCCGATCCGCCATGATGCCGGGAAGAATGTTGCCGTCGGAGTCGAGGAATTTGGGCCCGATGTCAATGTAAAAGACGCGCTGGCCGTCGTCGTATTTGGCGATGATCCGATTCACTTCACCGGCATACCGCCGCATCGGTTCTTTTGCGACGTCATCCTTTTCTCCGCGGGGAAATATTCCGAATAAAAGTATCTTCACTTGCGGAAACCGTTTTTGAAGCTCCTGGACGATCGCGTCAATGCCCGCGGCAATTTCAGGCCCGGTATTGCGGAACGTTTTGCCGTTCACTTCCAGGCCCAGGTTATTGGTTCCAATCATGAGAACGACGGCTTTGGGGGTGTAGCCTTCGCCTTCCCCGTTCTGGAGCCGCCATAGAACGTTTTGCGTGCGGTCCGCGCTGATTCCGAAGTTGGCGAACTTCGGGTCCGAAAAGTTGGCCCGCCAGACCGCCCGCCCGGCCGAACTCCAGAATTGTGTGATCGAATCCCCCAGAAAAAGAACGTCGATTCCGCCCTGTTTGGCTCGCGCGATGTTACGCGCGTGCAGCCGATTGAACGTGGTGATGTTGTTGCGGGCGATCTTGAGAGAATCATCATAAAACTGAGGGTAGGGAATGATGGCCGTGTTGAGGTGCGGCTGGGCGTTGCTGCGCGGCGGTGGCGGGAGATCGGGGATTGCGGGATTCAACACCACGTGCGCGGGGGCAGTGGATGGTTGTGTGGTGGCCGCTCCGAAAATGTCAGCCGAGAGCGCGCACGAACTTATCGGCATCGCACCCGCAAAGAACGCTAAAACATACAGCGCGATTCGGTTGTTTGGCGGATACATGCGGGTTTTATTCTCAGACGGTCATATGCTGGGTTCAAGTCCATGAATCAGGCGATGGCGATTTATCAATCGTTGGGATCTGGCGGAGGGATCATAAGCTTGTCATCGACGGCGACATTATCCACCTGCATGGGATAATCGTCGTATTGGCCCGACACGGTGTGTTTGCCGCCCAGGATGTTGATCGTGACCTCATATTTTCCGGTCTTGGGGTAAAACTCGCCGATCCAGCGTCCTTCGGTGCTATTGCCCCAGATATGAATGTCGTTGGGCATGCTAAACATGAAGACGGGCTCATCGAAGATGATGGCCTGACATTTACCGAGGCCGGTTGGGTATTTGGTGAGAATTCCGTGCCGGGCGTAAATCCAGCGAATGCTGCGCGTGATTTGCTGGGGAATATTTGCGTCCGCGGTGGGGCGGATGGCCGCCCACTCGTGGGTGGCCTTGATCGGTCCGTTCTTGGCCCAATAAACCGTGAGGCCGGTGATGGCTGCGGCGATGATTAAGAACGTAATGATCGGCGGGGGCAAGGGAATGGTGCGCATGGCCGACTGGGGCTTCTCGCGTTTGGGATTGTATACGCTGGCCGTTGCCGGTATTCCCGCGGGTCGTCCTGGTGCTGCTTTTGGGGCTGTTGCCGTGGATTGCGATGGCCTGGAAGAAGGGACGTAGAATTGCGCTGCACTTCGAGGGTTGAGCCTGCGCGGGGCCTCAGGCTCCGGGGCGGCCAAGTCGAGATCCATATCAACTGCCTCCGGAGCGGCTGCCGCTGGAATCGTGATGACGCGCCCGCACGCTTTGCACTTGCCGCGTTTGCCGGCCAACTGGTCGGCGACCGTAAATTGCTTGCCACATTCACATGACACCGTGATCGACATACCCTCACCCCGGCCGTTTAAATCCATTCACGTTGGAATGCAGACACAGATCATGCGGTAGAAGTGCGACAGATTCAACAAGAATTCTTCCTCGGCCCGGAGTGAGCTTGCCGCCAAATGAAAAGCCCCAGGACTTTGCATCCCGGGGCTGTCGATGGACTTGGTTGTGGCAACCGGCTCAGAAAGCCAGCCGGTAAGTAAGCGAAAACGCAGGCGCTTCGACTCGATATTGTCCTGTCCAGATGGAGCCCAGGACATTGTCTTTATTCAACGTCTGATCGAACCATCCCAGGACGTTATAGGCGTCCAGCCGCAATGTGGAGTGTTCATCGAACTTGTATTCGGCGCCCAGGTTCAGGAAGGCCGACACGCCATAGGGCTGGTTATAGCCGGGGATGGTGTCGGTCACGCCACCAGGCCCGAAGAATGGGAGAGTATTTTTGTAATCCTGAAAATCGCGGCTGCCGGGAAATCCCCATAGGACTTGCACGTTGCCATCGGCCGAGACGTGCTCATTAAACTGATGGTGCACCGAGAGCTTGGTCTCATTATTCGACCAGTTGTTCAGGTCATATCCAAACCCGAATGGTGTCGCCGTGATCAGGGTCCCGGAATTGGCGGAAAAACTTTGGCCAACCAGCTTCGTGTAGCCGTGCGATAAGGTAATCACGTCGTCGGGCGTGCGGTAGCTGGCTTCCACTTCAAAACCGGCCGTCTTGTACGCTCCCAGGTTCTGCCGGACGGTCAACCCCCTATTCCA
>CAZCKE010000242.1:0-6802 GCA_964499005.1 uncultured Tepidisphaeraceae bacterium | reverse complement strand
AGGTTTAGAGAAACTCTAGTTCAGGAGGGCTGCATTAGGCCGGTGCTTACGCGTGGCCTTGTTGCCGTCGCGCCTGGCCGTTGCCGCCCATGTGCCTGCCGATCCTGCCGCGTTCGCCCATCAAACCATTGATAAGACGCTCAACTATTTGAAAACCAAGCAGCAACCCGACTTCAGTTGGCAGGGAAAGTCCGATCCCCCCGGCATCTCCGCCATCGTCCTCCGCGCATTCATCGGCGACTCCAAATACGATCCCGACGATCCATTTCTCGATAAGGGATTTAACAAACTGATCTCCTATCAGCAGGCCAACGGCGGCATCTATCAGGACACTCTTGCCGCCTATAACACCGCCATCGCCATCAGCAGCCTGGCCATCAGCAAGGAGCAGGAATATCACGCTGCCGTCGGCAAAGCCGTCGATTTTCTCAAGAGTATTCAGTGGAGCGACAAGATCGCGGGCGTCGCCGACGATCAGAAGCCCAAGGACGATAAAGACGTCCGCTGGGGCGGCTTTGGCTACGGCGGCGCCAAAGGCAGCCGGCCCGATCTGAGCAACACCCAGATGGCCTTGGACGCCCTCCGCGATGCCGGCGTCAAGCCGGATGATCCGGCGTTTCAGATGGCCCTCAAATTCGCCTCGCGATGCCAGAACTTTTCCGAGACCAACGACCAGGCATTTGCCGGTGACGATGGAGGATTCATCTATTCTCCCTTCAACAACGGCCAATCTGCCGCGGGGGAATACACCCTCAACGGCCGCCGGATGCTTCGCAGCTATGGCTCGATGACCTATGCGGGTCTCAAGAGCATGATCTATGCCGGCCTAACTCATGACGATCCGCGCGTTAAAGCCGCCTGGGATTGGATCAGCAAGAACTTCACCGTCGATGAAAATCCCGGCATGGGCGCCTCTGGCCCTGACAGCGCTCAAGCCGGCCTCTATTACTACTTCTACACCATGTCCCGCGCCCTCAGCGCCTACGGCCAGCCAGTCATCATCGATCCCCAAGGCAACAAGCACGATTGGCGCATTGCCCTCATCACCAAGATCGCCACGCTCCAACATGCCGACGGCAGCTTCCAAGGGCAGGCCAAGTGGATGGAAGGCAATCCGGTCCTGACCTCCGCCTACGTCGCGCTGGCTTTGGAAGCGGCACGTGACGATCTGAAAGCGCATCCGGCGCAATAATGCAATGACGCCTCTAGCCCTATCCGATTTCAATCCTCTTCAATTGCAATCCCTCTTGACGCAATGGGGTTGCAAGCCGAGCCATGCGATGCGGCTGTTGCGAGCGTATTACGATTCCAACGGCCAGCTTGATCTCGATGCATTGCCCATCGGCAACCTCCTTCGCCGCCGGCTACGCGACGAGTTTGTTGGCGCTCAAACCAACATCCAAGCTCGGCACACCAGCTCCGACGGCACCGTAAAGCTTTTGGTCGGTATGTCTGGCGGTGGGGCGGTCGAATCAGTGCTGATTCCCTCTTTTCGCCCCGACCGCGCGGCGGGCTGCATCTCGTCCCAGATCGGCTGCGCTATGGCGTGCGATTTCTGTGCCAGCGGCCGCGAGGGCCTCACGCGGAATCTCACCGATGCTCAGATCGTTGAACAATTTCTTCACCTTCGAGCCCATGCCGCCTCGTTGGGGCGCAAGCTCACGTCCCTGGTCTTCATGGGCATGGGAGAGCCGCTGCATAACCTGGCTAACGTCCGCGCCGCCATCGACCGGATCGCGGACCCGATCTTGGGCAACCTCGGCTGGCGGCGTATTACGGTTTCCACTGTCGGCATCGTCCTCGCTATGGACGAACTGGCCTCCGCCCAGAGTCCCGTGAATCTCGCTCTCTCATTGCATGCGCCGGATGATCAAACACGCTCTCAGATCGTCCCCGCCAATCGCCGCTGGAACGTCGCGGCCGTCATGGACGCCGCCCGTCGTTACCAGAATCGCACCGGTCGAATCGTCAACGTCGAGTATTGCCTGCTGGCCGGTGTAAACGATTCCGACGACCAGGCCCGCCTGCTGGCCGGCCTGATGAGCGGCTTTCCCGCTCATGTCAATTTAATCCCCCACAACTGGATTGGTCAGGGCCCCAGCGGTACGGCTTATCAGCGTCCTTCCTCCGAACGGATCGCACAATTCGCCAAAATCCTCGCCGACCATAACGTCGTCATCCACATCCGCGTCCAGCGCGGCGATGACGTCAGCGCCGCCTGCGGCCAACTCCATCGCCGCGGCCTCGAACTAACGACTTCCGCGAATTAACCCCTCTTGACGATCTCTAAATCAGGCGATGGGCTGAGAGAGAAAAAGACCGGGCTGTGCGGGTTCAGATATTCATTAAGCCGGTCACTCTCAAACGCGATTTCCCCTGTTGATGGATATGTGAAAGCCGGCATGGAGGGCGCCGTCGCATCGTCCACGCGCTTGGGAGAACGAAAGACCCACACGCGATCCGCCAGGTTCTGCTGAAAGAAGCTGGCCGCCAGTTTCGGCCCCGGCTCCACGAGTAAGTGCGTGATCGCCCGGCCGCCCAGGTCATCCAGCAGATGCTCCAGCGAGAGCCCACCTGTCGCATCGGTCTGGAGCGGCGTCACCTCGACCCCTTGAGCGTTGAGGGCCACTATCGCCGCGTGACGCTGCCGATAGGTATCCTGGCTGCAGTAAACCACCAGATGCCCAATAGCGCTGCTCCGGATCAACTGGCTGGAGACCGGAATTCGCAGGTTGCTATCCAGCACGACGCGAAGCAGCGGGCGTTGCGTCGTGACGCCTCGCACCGTCAGCAGCGGGTTATCCGTCAGCACCGTCGCGATGCCGACCAGAATCGCATCGCAGCGCGCCCGCAACCCATGCACCGTGGCCAGCGACTTGTCATTGCTCAGAAACAATCTCGTTCCCCCGGCCCCAGCGACTTTTCCATCGGCACTCTGCGCCCATTTCAGCGTCACGTAAGGCCGGCGATTTTCCATCCGCTTGAAAAACGCCGCGTTCATTTGCCGCGTCCGATCCGCCAATAACCCATGCTCGGCCGTGATGCCCGAGAGTCGCAATTGCTCCATGCCTTTGCCGTTGACGGCCGGGTTGGGGTCCAGGCACCCCACGACGACGCGCTTCAGCCGGGCGGCAATTAACTGCGGCACGCACGGCGGTGTCTTTTTCTCCCGGTGGCTGCACGGCTCCATGGTGACATACGCCGTCGCGCCGGCGGTGTCTTCGTGGCATGAAGCGAGCGCATTGGGCTCGGCATGAGCTTCGCCAAATTTCTGGTGATACCCCCGGCCGATAATGCGCCCCTCTTTGACGATGATGCAGCCTACCATCGGGTTGGGCTCGACGCCCCCGCGTCCCTTCATCGCGAGCGCGATGGCGCGCTGCATCACTTCGCTTTCACTGGAGACGGGCTCAGGCATTGGCGCTCTGCGACTGGCCGGCCTGCTCCGCCCCGCGCGCAGGCCAGAGATTGCACACGATCATCAGCGTCACGCCCACGCACAAGAGACTATCGGCCACATTGAAAACCCACGGGAAAATTTCCCGTGGTAAGAATGGCAGGGCGTGATGGGCCCAATCAGGCCACTGTCGCCCCGGCAATGCGTGAATCATGTCGCGCACCCAGCCAAACATCAATCGGTCATACAAATTCCCCAGCACCCCCGCCAGCAGGACGCCCAATAGCAACTGGTGAAGCCGCTTGTCGCCGCTGGAAAGGAAAAGGTAGGCCAAAAAGACGATCGCCCCGATCGAAGCGACGACAAACAAGACCTGCCGGCCCTGTCCCCACCCAAAAACAGCCCCTCTATTTTGAGTCCAGTCGAATTCCAGCCATCCGGAGATCAGGCTGTACGTTCCGCCCCCTGACAACTTTTGTTGTGCGATCCACTTGGTCCATAGGTCCAGGGCCAGACCGATGGCGGCCGTCGCAAGGAATCGGCTCAGTGCTGCGGGAGAACGAAGAAGCGAAGGCGTTGCCATTTTTGATTTTGGATTCGATTTCGCCATTCAAAACAGTCTGGCTCCGTAAAATCGAAAATCAAAAATTACCGGATTCCCCGCTCCAGCTTGCGAGCGTATTCGATCGAATACCGCGCCCAGGGCTGGGCCTCGAGGCGCGCCTTGCTGATGGGTTTTCCAGTTCCTTCGCAGATGCCATATGTGCCGTTTTGAATTTTCGCCAAAGCGTCATTGAGATCGCGCAGCAGCTTGTGGTCTTTTTCCATCAGGCCCAGCGTGAATTCCTGCTCGTAGTTGTCGGTTCCCATGTCGGCCATGTGAATGGGCAGGCTGGAAAGATTGGTGCCGCCGCTGCTTCGCAAAGCTTCGCGTTCCATCGAGCTCATGTCGCCGACGATCTCCCGCCGCTTGGCTAGGATCGCGTCGCGATAGACTTCAAGCTCGCGAGAGGTCAATCCGGCCATGTTTTTTCGCGGCTTACCGTCCGTCGGCACGGCGGCAACTTGCGGGATTACCACCTCGGGCTCGGGCTCAACGACGAGACGCTTCTTGGCCACCGGCTCAACCGGCTTGCTCGAATTAATTTTGCCCGCGAATTTGGCGGGAACCGGCTTGGCCGCGGGTTTGGCGGCAACCACGGGTTTGACCGGAATCGCTGGTTTGGCCAGGATGGTTTGCTTGACAGGCGGGGTTTTGACCTTTGAATGGTTGGTCGCCTTCACCGCTTTAGCAGCCGCCTTTTTGCTCGATGACTTGGCCACGATACGTCCTGTTCTTTTGAGCAATTGTACGATCGTTCCCCGGTATTTTAGGGGCTGCGCCCCAACGGGGACCAAAGATCAGCCAACATAATTCGCTCCACGCCACCCTGTCAAGTTGACACCGTTCGGACCGGTACTAAAGTGTCGCCGCATCAGGCTTTTTGAACCGGCCCCATGAAAACCAGCATCCAATGGCTTAGCGATTTTCTGCCCGACCAGCCTCCCTTGCCATCGGGGGCGGCCGCAGACGCTTTAACTCATGGCGGTTTGCCGGTCGAATCCATCGAAACACACAATGGGGATGCCGTTCTCGACGTCGAGGTCACCGGCAATCGCAGCGATTGCTTATCCCATATTGGCGTTGCTCGCGAGCTTTCCGCGCTGCTGAATTTGTCTTTCAAATCACATGCCGTCAGTACCCCCGAATCCGATGAGATTGCTTCGTCGGCCATCCGGGTACGGATCGATGCCCCCGGGCTTTGCCCGCATTACACCGCTCGCATCATCCGAGGCGTCACCGTCGGTCCATCCCCCGCGTGGCTGGCCGGTCGACTGGAGGCTGTCGGAGTTCGCCCGATCAATAACATCGTTGATGTCACCAACTATGTCATGTTTGAAATGGGTCAGCCGCTTCATGCGTTCGACTTCGCCAAGGTGAATGGCGGCCAAATCATCGTTCGCGCGGCGGCCCGAGGCGAATCGATCGTCAGCATTGACGGGCATAAACGCCAGCTGACGCCGGGCATGCTCGTGATCGCCGACGCAGCTCATCCTGTCGCGCTGGCCGGCGTTATGGGCGGACTTGAATCTGAAGTCACCGCGCAGACAGCCGACATCCTCCTCGAGTCCGCCCGTTTCGATCCGCTTTCCATCCGAAGCACCGCGCGCGCGTTGGCGATGAAGAGCGACAGCTCGTATCGCTTTGAGCGCGGCATCGACCCGACGCTGCCTCTGCAGGCCAGCCTTCGCGCTGCGCAGCTCATTCTCGAAACCGCGGGGGGCCGCCTCCTTAAGGGCGTCGTCGCGGCGGGGCAGGAAAATGATCAGCGATTGAATCTCTCGCTTCGTTTACCCCGCCTGAAACAGATCCTCGGCATCGATCTCCCACCGGCCGAAGTGGTCGCGGCATTTCATCGGCTGTCACTCTCGCCAGTCCTCTATGGCGACCGCATCGACGTCACCGTTCCCAGCCATCGCCTGGATATCACGCAGGAAATCGATCTGATCGAAGAGGCCGCCCGGGTCCTGGGATACGATCGCATTCCGACTCGCGAGGAAATCTCCATCCGCCTGACGCCGCCCGATCCGGATTCGATCACGCTCGAGACAATCTGCCAGACCCTCGTCGCCGCCGGATATTTCGAAGCGATCACCTTCAGCTTCATCAGCGACGAACTGCGGAACGATTTTGGCTCGTCCATGCTGCGCGCCGACGCGGCGGTTCGTAAGGCCGACTCCGCTCTGCGCCCCAGCCTGATTCCTGGCCTTCTCCAGGCGCTGCGATTCAATGAAACCAACGGTACGCTCGATGCGCAATTATTTGAGATGGGGTCGGTCTTCGCTGCACGTGGCGAAAAAATCGACGAACGTCGAATGATCGCGCTGGTCCGGGGCGGCGATGTGCGCGACACGCGGGGCGCGGTCGAGGCGATTCTCAACCGTCTCGATGCTCGGCGCCCTATTCACGTCGAGCCGGCCGATCATTCGGGCTTTGCCAAAGGCGCCGTCGGCAAAGTGATCTGGGGCGATCAAGCCGTCGGATTCCTCGGCCTGATAGACCACTCTGTTACCGATCGCCTCTCCATCCGCCAATCCGTGGTCGCGGCGGAATTGGAATTGGCCCCGCTTCTGGCAGGCAACCGGCATGTCCCTCAGCTTCGCCCGCTCCCCAGGTTTCCTGCCGTTCGGCGCGATCTTTCGCTGATTGTTTCCGAGAGCCTGCGATTTGAGAAAATCGAATCGTTGTTGGCCGGGCTGGGCTTGCCATCCCTCGAATCCGTCGAATTTGTCACAACGTATCGCGGCAAGCCGCTCGATGCCGGCAAAAAGAGCGTCACGATCACACTGGTCTTCCGCTCCGCG
>CAZCKE010000241.1:0-6859 GCA_964499005.1 uncultured Tepidisphaeraceae bacterium | reverse complement strand
TTCGCAACGAGGACACGATCATCTTTTACGGGGACAACAACAACTGGTTTGCGGCCTGGGCGCTGTGGCAATTCAAATATCATGGGCACCAGGATGTCCGGCTGCTCAACGGCGGGCGAAAGAAATGGGAATTGGAAAAGCGGGAGATGGTCAAGGAGAAGCCGTCGTTTCCGGTGAGCCAGTACAAGATTCCCGCGACGGATGAATCGATCCGGGCGTATCGGGATGAGGTAATGAAGACCCTGAATAAGAATGCGATCAACCTGGTGGATGTGAGGTCGGTGGATGAGTTTTCGGGGAAGGTGATCGCACCGCCGGGGATGAACGAGACGGCGCAGCGTGGAGGGCATATTCCAGGGGCGAACAATATTCCGTGGGCGAAGGCGGCTAACGAGGATGGAACGTTCAAGTCGGCGGCGGATTTGCGAAAGCTGTATGGAGACGCGGGAGTGGATTTCAGCAAGCCGACAATCGCGTATTGCCGGATCGGGGAGCGGTCGAGCCATACGTGGTTTGTGCTGCGGTATCTGCTTGGCGTGAATAACGTGAAGAACTACGATGGGAGTTGGACGGAGTGGGGGAACCTCATTGGGGCTCCGATTGAAACGGGCAGTGGGCCGGCGGTTCATGCGAATGTGAATTGCCAGTGAATCAATGAAACGTGAAGACGTGAAACGTGAAGATGTGAATCAGAATTGAGGATGTTATGGCATTGAAACCACAGGGACGGATTTTTGACGATATCACGCAGACGATTGGTGGGACGCCGCTGGTGCGGTTGAATCGGCTGATTCCCAAGGAGCACGCAACGGTGCTGGTGAAGTGTGAATTTTTCAATCCGCTGTCGAGCGTGAAGGACCGCATCGGCGTCGCGATGATTGAGGCGGCGGAGAAGGCGGGGAAGATCAACAAGGATACGGTAATCGTGGAGCCCACGAGCGGCAACACGGGAATCGCGCTGGCGTTTGTGTGTGCGGCGCGGGGGTACAAATTGATTTTGACGATGCCGCAGAGCATGAGCATCGAGCGGAGGCGTTTGCTCAAGGCGCTGGGGGCACAGGTGGAATTGACCCCGGCCGAGGATGGAATGCGCGGGTCGATCAATCGGGCGGAAGCGATTTTGAAGGAACATAAGAACAGCTTCATGCCGCAGCAGTTTCAGAACGAGGCAAACCCGGAGATTCACCGCAAGACGACGGCGGAAGAAATCTGGCAGGATACGGGTGGGAAGGTGGATATTCTGGTGGCGGGCGTCGGAACGGGCGGGACGATCACGGGGGTTTCGGAAGTGATCAAGCCTCGTAAGCCGAGCTTCAAGGCGATCGCGGTGGAGCCGGTATCGAGCCCGGTGATTACGCAGACGTTAAAACATGAACCGATCAAGCCGGGGAGGCACAAGATCCAGGGGATCGGGGCGGGATTTGTGCCGGCGAATCTGCACACGAACATCGTCGATGAAGTGATTCAAATCACGGACGACGAAGCGTTCGCCTGGGCACGGCGGCTAGCGAAAGAGGAAGGAATTTTCGGTGGGATCAGTTCGGGGGGGAACGTCGCAGCGGCGGCGAAAGTCGCGGCGAGGTCGGAAAATAAAGGAAAGATGATCGTGACGGTAATGTGCAGCTTCGGCGAGAGATATTTGAGCACGCCGTTGTTTGAAGAAGAGTAAAACCATTGCCCCTTACCCTAATCTTCTCCCCGCAAGTGCCTGGGGAGAGAGGATAAGAGGGGCGCATACACAAAGGATCAGGTTCGAATGGCAGAGCAAAAGGCGACGAATATTACGTGGCATGAAGGATCGGTCAGCCGCTCGGAGCGCGAGCAGCTTTTGAATCAGAAGGGCGTGACCGTCTGGATGACGGGGCTGAGCGCTTCAGGCAAGAGCACCATCGCGTGCATCCTGGAGCAGATGCTGCTGCACAAGAAAAAGCACGCGTATCGGCTGGATGGGGACAACATCCGGATGGGGTTGAACAAGAACCTGGGGTTCTCGGCGGAGGACCGGGCGGAGAATATCCGGCGGATCGGCGAAGTCGCCAAGTTGTTCACGGATTCGGGCGTGATCGCGATCACGAGCTTTATCAGCCCGTATCGGAAAGACCGGGACGCGGTGCGGGCGAGCATGAAGCCGGGGGAATTTATCGAGGTGTATATCAACGTCTCGCTGGCCGAGGCGGAGAAGCGTGATCCGAAGGGGTTGTATAAGAAGGCGCGGGCGGGGCAGCTTAAAGGGTTTACGGGGATTGATGATCCGTATGAGGCGCCGGAGAAGGCGGAGATTGTGATTGATACAGAGAAGAGTAAGCCGGAACAAGCGGCGCAAATTCTTCTGAATCATCTGGAAAAGCACGGATATTTGAGGGCTTGATTTAGCGGGAGGTTCTATGCTCAGCCGTTTTTCGCATGTGATGATCTTCGTGAAGGACGTTTCGCGCGCGGCGAAATGGTATGGAGACGTTTTTGGGTTTGCGGTGCGGAACAGTTATGCGCCGCATTACGCGGTCTTATGGCATGAAGGGATGAAATTCCGGCTGGATCTGCACCCAGATCACTCGGGTCAGGAAGTGGGGCGGGGAGCGCAGATTTATTTTGGGGTGGATGACCTGGACGGCGAAGTGGCGAGGCTGCGAAGCAAGGGGATCGTGGTAACTGATCCGAAGAGCGAAGGCGGGTCGGCGAGATTTTCGGTGGTGACGGATGGCGAGGGAAATTTGGTGGGGATCGGCGAGGAAGCGAAGAAGTAATGAGCGAGCGGGCTTACGTTGATCTTCATTGCCATTCGACGGCTTCAGATGGAACGCTCGCGCCGGCGGAAGTCGTGCGCCTGGCCAAGGAAGAAGGGCTGTCGGGGCTGGCGCTGACGGACCATGATACGGTCGACGGCGTGGCGGAGGCGGCCGCGGAAGCGGAGCGATTGGGCATTGATTTTTTGCCGGGGATTGAGATCAGCGCGGAATATCCGTCGCCGGGGACGATGCACTTACTGGGGTATGGGGTCGATCCGGAGAACCCGGCGCTGAAATCGTTGACGACGACGCTGCTGGCGGGGCGGGATGATCGGAACCCGCGGATCGTGGCCAAACTCAATGAGATGGGCGTGCATGTGTCGATGCAGGAGTGGCAGGATGAGGCGAAGGGTAGCGTTCTGGGAAGGCCGCAATTGGCGGCGATCTTACATCGCAAGGGGTATGTGTCGTCGATCAAGCAGGCGTTTGACAAGTATCTGGGGCAGGGAGCGCCGGCGTATGTCGATAAGGAACGGCTGTCGCCGAAAAAGGCGATTGAGATGATTGGTCAGTCGGGCGGAGTGGCGGTGCTGGCCCATCCGGTGCAACTGCGGACCCAGAACGATGCGCAGCTGGAGACGGTCGTCAAGGATCTGGTCGATCTGGGGCTGCAAGGGATCGAGGTCCTTCACAGCGATCACGATGAGGCGCTAGTGAAGAAATACTCGGCGCTGGCCGATCGGTTTGGCTTGCTGAAGACCGGCGGCAGTGATTTTCATGGGGACAACAAGAGCGGCATCGAGTTGGGGACGGCCAATGGCAAGAAAATTCCACGCGAGTTTTTTGACGCGTTGAAAAGACAGGTCTGGGTCAACGAGATCAATCGGCGGCTTGAAGGGATGGAGCCGCACAAAATCATGGAGTGGGCTGTGTCTGAATTTGCGGATGACATCGTGATGTCATCTTCGTTTGGGGCGGAATCCGCAGTGATGCTTCATTTGGCGCACGTCGCGAAACCGGACATTAAGATTATCTTTGTGAATACGGGGTATTTGTTCCCTGAGACGCATCAGTTCATGGAGGAACTTCGGAAGCGGTTCAATCTGAACGTATGGACATATCGCACGCGCAACGACCCGATTGCGTATTTGCAAAAGGCGGGTGAGGATAATCCGGCAATGCGGAGAAATCGTGACGCCTGCTGCGCGGTGAACAAAGAGGAGCCGTTCGCGCGGGCATTAAAGGAACTAAAGCCCCGGGCTTGGCTGCGCGGCATTCGGGGAAACCAGAATAAACATCGAGCCGGCGCGCAGTTCATCGAATGGTCGGCGCGCGACAGTTGCTACGTCATTTCGCCGCTGCTGAGGTGGACGGGCCGGGAGATTCACGCGTATTTGAAGAAGCATGATCTGCCTTATCATCCGCTTTGGGAGAAGGGATATCTGTCGATCGGCTGCAATCCTCTGAGTTGCACGCAGCCGGTGGGAGAAGGGGAGGATCCGCGCTCGGGCCGATGGGCGGGGCAGGACAAGATCGAGTGCGGGATCAATGTGACGAACAATTCGCTGGATTCGGCGAATTTGTGAGAAGAGGTTGAACCGCCAAGACGCCAAGAACACCAAGGAAGAGGCTGAGGCAGATCACGGAGAAAAACGGATATTAGGATATGGCCATGGGAGAGGAAGTTGGTTCGGAGTTAGATCGCTTGGCGCATCAAGTGATAGGCGCGGCGATCGAGGTTCATCGAGTGCTGGGGCCGGGGTTTCTTGAATCGATTTATGAAGAGGCGCTGTGCGTCGAATTGCGGTTGCGCGGATCAGGAGTGGAGAGGCAAGTGCCGATCTCGATGAATTACAAAGGAGTTGAGATCGGCCAGGCCAGACTTGATTTACTTGTGGAAGGAATGTTGATCGTCGAGATTAAAACCGTCGAAACATTGGGAGCGATCCATCGAGCGCAAGCTATTTCATATCTTAAAGCGACGGGTCATGAGCTGGTTCTGCTCATTAATTTTAATACGCCAATCCTGAAAGACGGAATTAAGCGAATTGTCTTGTCTTAAACTTGGCGTTCTTGGCGTCTTGGCGGTTTAATTTTTCTCGGATATAACACTCGCCCCCGCTAAGCGGGGTTAACACTATGGAACGAACACTTATTATTTTGAAACCCGACGCGGTGCAGCGCGGGATTTGCGGACAGATTATCGATCGGTTTGAGAAGAAGGGGCTTGTGATCGTGGGGGCCAAGCTGATGCGGATTTCGCAGTTGCTGGCGGAGACGCATTATGCGCCGCACAAAGGGAAAGGGTTTTATGACGGGCTGGTGAAGTTCATGACCAGTTCGCCGGTAGTGGTGCTGGCGCTGGAGGGGAAGGATGCGATCGCGATCTCGCGGAAGATGATGGGGGCGACGTTTGGGTCCAAAGCCGAGCCGGGGACGATCCGCGGGGATTTTGGAGTGAGTAATTCGTTCAACCTGATTCATGGGTCTGATTCACCGGAGAGTGCACAACGCGAACTGGGGCTTTTTTTCAAAGCGGAAGAGTTGATTGACTGGAGGCCGGCGATTCAGGCTTGGGTGTATGATATGTCGAAGGGACAGGCGGAATAACGATGAGTTTTCGCAATTTAGTTAACGATGGTTCGGCGAATCTGCCTCGGTTACGAGTGCAGTTCAATCTTTGGGGATTGAAGGGTTTGCCGCGGGACGGGCATGAATGGTCGCTGCCGGAGAAGCTGGATCGGATTCGAGCGGCCGGAGCGCAGGGGCTGGAGGCAGTTTGCTCGAGCGAGCAGGAAGCGGATGAATTGGCGGGGATGCTGCGGGATCGCGGGATGGGGATCGGTTTTGCGGCGTTTGGCGCGGAAGCGGATGACCTGCTGCCGGCGATTGAACTGGCCAACCGGATGCGAGCGGATTATCTGAGCGTGCAGGTTTCTGGGGCGCTGCGTTCGGCTCCGCAAATCGCAAAAACGCTGCGCGAGATGTATGAACTGGTAAATGACTCGGGGTTGCCGCTGTTTATCGAGACGCATCGGGGCAAAGTCACGCAGGATTTGCGCCGGACGGTAAAAGTGATCCGGCGGTTTGGGAGAGTCCGATTTACGGGGGATTTCAGCCATTACATCGTCGCGGGAGAACTGGGCGGAGTCTGGGGCGAAGAAGTTTGGGACCATTTCCGTGCGATTGCGCGGCGATGCGGAAATTGGCACGGGCGCATCGGGTTTGGAGAGCAGGTTCAGAACGATATCGGAGATGGGACCGGAGAAACAGCGCAGCAGTTCAGGCAGTTGTGGACGATGGGGATGTCGGCATGGCTGAAGAAAGCGGAGCCGGGAGATATTCTGCCCTTCTGCGTGGAACTGGGGCCGCCGGGCTATTCGATCACGGACCTGGGCGGGCGCGAGATTTCGGATCGTTGGGAACAGGGGCTGGTGATCAAGCGATTGGCCGAAGAAGCGTGGGGCGAGGCTCAGACCATGAGAAGCGGGGCGGAGGTCGTCGAAACCTCGGAAACCGCGGCTGGCGAAACTGCGGCCGCGGAATTAACTACGAAGCCGTGACCCTCTCGCCTGTTTGATAGAATTCACCTCAACCGGCATCTTCCCATGAGTACTCAGGGAGAGGGTAAGAAAGAGTTAAGCGATGGTCCGTTCGGTTTCGTCCCAACTGGCGACACCCTCGGCGATGAGGCGGTAGCCGTTTTCGGCCAGGGTGATGTAGTTTTCGTTGTTGAGGACTTTGAGGCATTCCTGCTGCTGGGGGCTGCGGACGATCACTTCGCGCAATGCGGGGGTGGTGTTGAGGATTTCGAAAACGGCGCGGCGGCCGAAATGGCCGGTGCCCAGGCAGCGCTTGCAACCCTTGGGTTCGTAAATTCGCGGAACTTTGGTGAAGCCGAATTGGGCCAGGCGCTTGGCCTGCTCGGCGTTGGGGGCTTTGGCGATTTTGCAATGGGGGCAGAGCTGGCGCACGAGCCGCTGGACGAGCACAACGTGCAAACCGGAGGCGACGACATACGGCTCGACGCCCAGGTCGAGCAGGCGGAACATGCCGCTGAAAACCGCCGGCGAGGTAACGGTTCCGGAAGCCAAGTGGCCCGGTAAGGGCGTCTGGGACGGGCACGCGGCGGG
>CAZCKE010000240.1:0-6860 GCA_964499005.1 uncultured Tepidisphaeraceae bacterium | reverse complement strand
GGGTGTGACGAGAACTCTTGCTCATGACCTTTGTCCTCCTTGATCGGGCCGAAATACTAACACTCCGGGAAATAGCAAGGTACGGATTACGGGAGACCGGGAGTTTCCCTTATCGCCGCCATTGTGGAATATCGGGTGGAGAGATGGCCTGTTCTCCATCGGTGGCAAAAACCACTTTTCTATCTTGCAATGCGGCTACTACAGGCGTTGTTGCAAACCAATCGTGGTCGGGGCGGAGATTCAATCGTAAATAAACTGACGATGGCGAAACCGGGTCTTCTCCCATTGGTGCAAGAGGCGGCATGGCAACGAAAGCTAAGCGTGGATCACTCTCTCTTTTTGCAACCGCAGTCGTCATCGCACAATACTTGGGAATTGCCTGTCGGCAATCATCGCAATCGTAGTGATAGAGCACGACCAGCCAGCGACCGCTGCGCAAGGGAGCAGCGCCATCGATCTCATCTAACAGCGGGAACTGCTGATTCAGCCAAGGTCTCGGTTCCAGAACAACCAGGTCATCGTGGGTCGTCGGGAACGAGGATTTCAGGAAATAGGCTGTCCACAAGGCACTCGTTCCGAACATCGCGATCACAGCCCCGCCGATAACGGGCAGACGCCCAGGATAAGACGCATACCCACTTGAGCGAGTGAACCAAAGAGCGATCAGTGCCAAAGCGTCAAAGACGGCCGTAATTGCTGGCGCAACTTTTACGTTTCCAAAACAGCCGCAGCTTGGCAGAGCATGGAACGCTTCATAGCTCGCGGCAGCGAAGAACAGACCGAACGAAACCAGGGCTATCACAAATCGGATGCGGGGGAAGCCCCCGATGATAAGCCATAAGGCCAGCAAGAATTCGGCCTGTATCAAACCTGAAATGATCGCCGGACTGCGCAGCAAGCCCGACGAAACGGCATCGGAATGGACAAAAAGCTGGTATGCTTTCAAGCCCGCTGCCGCCAAAAGCACGATCGCTAGAATTATCTTGACACAACGAGCGAAGAGTGGCGGGAGTTTTCGCGGAGCGTCACGATTTAACGGCAAGGCATTATCAGAAAGATCCACTTGGGTATTCGCAAGCACATTCATCTCCGGCGAAGCGCGCTAAAAAATATTTTCCGAAAATTGCGAATCTATTTTGGAGCGTTCGCGCTTGGATTTTCTAACTGTTGCAACGAGACGAGCCATGCATTGGCGCGGCCCACGTTGCCGTCTTCGGCGCGCAAGGCGCGGACCAGGCCTTCGGCCGCCAGTTTCAAATCGTCCTGGCTGTTGGCCATTTGATAGAGCTCGCGGAACAGCTTTTCGGCTTCTTCGCCGCGGCCGGCGATCAGGAGGATATTGCCGCGCCAAACCTGATCGCTAAACGTGTTCGAAGACGACCAGGCCTTGACCGCCTCGTCAAACGGCTGGACGTCGATCTGGATGGATTGCAATACCGGCACCGTCGATCCCTGCATCGCCGCTGATGAACCAGCATTGCTGGCGGCGGCCTGCTCGGCGCGGAACCGGCGGACGATCTCGCCATCTTCAGGATGGCATTTGGCCAGACACTGCCCGACCAGCTCGATCGCTTGTGGCGTAGTGGCGAACCGGCAGACGTTGTAATAGCCCTTGGCGGCCTGAAGCGCTTCGGCGGGCTTGTTCAGATTGAGCAGCGCCTGAACCCGCGCCTGCATGAGCGGCTCGATATAATCTTGTTCGGGCCGTGTTAATGCGGCGTCCAATGCCAGATCGGCGGCTTCCTGGTTTTTGCTGTCCTGCATCAACAGCGGCATCCAGTCGTGCCACATTTCCCAGGGAACTTCCTGGCCGTTGACCCATGTGTGGATTTGGTGAATCGCTTTATCGATGGCGGCGGGATCGGCGGATTTGAGCTGCGTCGTAATCGCCTCGATCTCCGGATGCGAGGGATATGGCACCCAATTTCCCTTGCCGGAATAGCCAAGTGCGATGGAGGAAAATGCGAGAACGATTGTCCATCGCGGAAAAATATGTCGCATTTTTGAATTCTCCTCGATAATGACTTCTGTATTCTGATTATCCCACAATAGCAACTTCTGTGCATTATCTACATAAGATTTATTTTTTAATAATTTCGTTGACATAAAAGACCATCTTCGTAGGATGAGCACACGATTGAAGTTCCTCTAAATGCGGAGGGATTCAGTGTGGATCGATAGTTCTCCAAGACAAGATTTTTGCCGGTGGCGATTTTGGGGAAGGATCGCATCGCCGGTTCTCGTCGCGTCAATGCTTTTGCTCGCGGTCCGCGGGGGGATCGGATGGCACTGGTTGACGGGGCGATCTTTTACCGAACAGTCCCAGTTTCCTGCATTTTCCTTAAGCACAGGCGATACTTCCGGCGCATCATCGGCCGATACCAACCAAACAGCGCGATTGGCAGCGTTGGCGCTGATTCCTCCGCCCGAAAAGGGGTTTGCGATCACATCGCCACAACCGGCGGCGTGGCCGACTAAGCTGGATGAATCGATTCCTTTGATGTCACCGATTATTTTGTCGCCTGGGTTGCAGCTCGGAGATCCCAGCACAACAATCAGTTCGCTAATGCCGTCTAAAACGGGGGATCTGCACCGAGTTATTGACCAGATATTGAGGGCATCTGGGTCATCGGACTCAGCCGCTGCCGATCCCTTTGAACAAGCACAATCGTTGGAGAAGGCAAGGCAATTCATCCTGTCGATGTGCACCGATCGACAAGGCGATTTGTGGGTGGGTACGGAAGGGGCTGGAATTCAACGGTTTGAGCCCTCGGCAACGAAATGGCATGAATGGACGCAATTTACAACCAAGGACGGCTTGGGCGATGACAATGGCTACGCTATTGCGTGTGACCACCGCGGGCGTATTTGGGCTGGACATGTGAACCACGGAGTCAGCGTGTTTAACGGAAGCAAATGGCAAAATTACGACGCGGTGGGCGGCGTCGGACTGGCCGATAGTTTATCGGGACCCTTGGGTGAGAGAGTATTTGCTATCGCAGTCTGCCCGAAAGATGGCGATGTCTGGATCGCTACTAACGCCGGTTTAACACGATATAGCGACAGCAAGGATACATGGAGTTACTACACACGCGCCGATGGTCTTCCGAGCAATGAAGCCAATGCGATCGCGTTCGACTCGAATGGAAACATTTATCTTGGAACACAATGCGATGGGATCGCAATCGCATCAGCCACTGACGGCTATTCACATTGGCGAAAAGTACGCGGAAGCGACAAGCTGGGTCTCGATCCTAACGGGGCAGGGCTGCCGACCAATCTGATTAACGATTTGCTGGTGACGGGAGATGGTACGGTCTACGCGGGAACACCCTCGGGTTTGGCATGGAGCAACGATCTGGGCGCAAGTTGGCGGTACGTTCGAGGCAAGGATTGGGCACAGAAAGTCAAAGATAGCGCTGCCGGTTCCCCGGTGGGCTGGACGGAACGACCGGGGGCTCCATTAGCGGAAGATTACATTGTTCGTTTAGGCGAAGATACAGACGGCAAGCTTTACGTGGGGTATCGGTACGCCGGCTGGGAATGTTTCCATCGACGCGATGATGGATGGCCTGTCCTGGAAGGGGGAAGCGCGGCTCGATATGTCACGGCGTTTTCCAGCCCAGTTGACCGCTATTCAGTAGTGGGCACTTACTACAGTGGTTTGGTGTGTATTGGCCCATCTACTGTGCAGGGGACACAGACAAAAAGTGGCGGAACACCCGCGTCTCTGCCGACCGGCGCGCCGTTTCCCGATCTGGCAGCATTGAACCGCATGCTTGCAGAGATGGCAACCGTGGCGCCCCTGGAGAAAACGAAAACGCCGCTCGTTTTGCCATTGGAAGATGATTGGCGAACAGAAGGAGATTGGCTGGGGCGTTATGGCCGATACTGGGCCGTTTTGGCAGCTATCGATGCGTACGATGATTACGTTTGGGGTGCGGGTCCCGAACACATTCAATATGCACGTGTTCTGGGCCCCCATCATACGGAGGGTGATGGGCTACGCCGCTGGCTCGATGATCTTTATACCGATGATCGGCGGGTTCTGGAAATGCCTCCCGTGTACATGGATAGCCGCCTGAAACACGGTTACATTGCCAACCGGGAAACAAATCGACGTTCCGGCCAGTGGGATGATCACGGAGAGTCCTATTCAACAACTTATGAAGGCCCCGACATTTACTTTACCCTCGCGGTTCCAGAGGGCTTGTTCATCCTGTCCGCTTACGACGTGAACTTCAATGCTCATTGGGTTCCAGGACGGGATTTCAAAATCGTTGTTAAGGCGCACGGAAACAGTTCGTTCAGCGACATTACCGGATTCGATGCTCTTCCAGAGTTGGCATCGGCGCGCATCCAGAATTTCTGGTACGGGGTCTATAAACGATTTCTAGTTCAAGGGCCCGTCAATTTGACCATCAAGGTTTCCCGCCAATATTCACTGAATACACATATAGTGGGGATCATGCTTGACTTGCCCGACGAACGGCCTGCACCGTACTTTGCGCCATTTGAAAAATGGAAAGATGATCAAACAAATAAAGCGGAAAAGAATGCCGCCATGCTGGCTGAATGGAAAAGTGACCCTCAAAACAGGCTGCGATACTTTAATCCGGCGTCAAGTCCGGGCGAGGCCTCATCAAGATTACTTGAACAGCTCGATGAAATTCGTGACTGGAATCCGCGATGGTGGGCGATTCATTCTCGAAGTATGGGGACGTTACAGGCACGGCGGTTTTATGCGCAGCCGTCGGCAAAAGAGGCGGCTGACGAAATCGCGACCAAGGCCACAAGTCTTTACGATGCAGGTCTTTATGAAGAATGGGAGAAGTGTTTGGCGTTAACAAACGAGCGTCCTGCACGTCAGATCGAAAAATCACTGACATGGGATGGAATTACGCCGGCATACAGCGGTCATGGGCTTGAAACCGTGAGGTCTTTGCTTACCTCGGAGACTCGGAGAGCAAATTAGGATTTAATTTCGCACTGTCGGATGGCGCCGATTGAAGAGCATCGATTTATATGCCTCGGCGATTCTGGACCGGATTTACCGGAGAGTACATGCGTGGGTTCATTATTAAATTCTACTTAAGAAAACCCACGGTCTTCTGATGTGCCGAAAGCATTCGAAAAGAGTTGTCTCCACGAGCGTTGGTCGTGCATGCGAAAAAAAGCCATGGGTATTTGAAAGTGAACTGCACGAGCGATAAATTCGTCGAAGAAATGAATGTGTTTATGATACGTTATTTCATCTGCATTTGTGATTTTTCTTCTTGACGTAGCGTGATAAAAAAATAGAATGCGAGATGAATTGTTGATTGGGATCGAGGGAGAAGCGAATCGCGCGGCCACTCGATTCCAAAAGGCTTTGGAGGATATCACGGTTTATAATCTAGGGTTTTAGGCTTTCAAGCAGAAAGGAATCATATGCGTTGGCTAAGGGATCAACTTCGAAATGAGTGGCTTATTGCATGCATTCTTGTTATGGCTGGAGTTGCTTTAATGCACTCAAGATGGTCTTCGCCGGCATTGGCCAATGAGGCCGGCGCTGACGCCAATTGCAGTTGTGAATGCCAATGATCGATTGGCCATCCAGCGGCAGTACCCTTTCTCGCTCATTGATTTGTCATCGCCGATTCGGGAAGCATGGTTGCTCCAAGCAACTGTGGCGATCGTCATGCTTGCGGTAGGGTTGCTGTGCGAATTGGAAATATAGCCGCGTTGTTGGCTGGTTGCTTTCTGTTATTCATTGTCGGACGTGGGATGGGTTTGCGGTGGGTGAGACCGCCATTAAGGCCACAAGCCCAAATTATACCCCCGGAAGTCAATTTGGGGGATGTCTTTTTAGGCGATCCGATCAAACGCACGTTTGCTTTGAAGAACGCAGGAACAGCACGGTTGCTCATTAAGAGCGTTAGGTCAACATGCCAATGCACGGTTCCAGAAATATCGAGCAAAGAATTGGCCCCTGGAGCATCGGAGTTTGTAACCGTTACATTTACCGCGACGAATAAAGGAACAAAACTTCAGCGCGTGGTGATCGAGACGAATGATCCACAAAGGCCGGCAAGCATCTTTACGCTGCGAGCCGAGGCTGCCGCGACCAGCAGGCCCGATGAACGGTAGATGATTTTGCCATATGAAAATCTCAATAAAAAGGAAGGTGCTGATCGTTGCCGCATTCTTATGGTTGGCATCGTTGGTGGGGGGCAGTATTTCCGGCTGGTCCGGTCGCCGATTTTACGAATCGCGAGCGCCCACGGGGATGCTGGAAATGCAGAAGCTCAGGCAATTGTTCGCGTCTCGATCGTTTGAAGCCGTTCTGAAGGAGTGTGATGTTGCCGAGAAAGACGAGCAAAGCGCGGCTTATGAGCCGCAAATTCTCTACCTCCGTTGGGAGGCGAATCGCGATTTGCGAAAGCTTGATGAAAGTGATCGATGGAAACGATTATTTTTGGATCGATATCCGAACCATACCTTAGCTGCGGATATGCATCTGGAGACGGCGATGAATGAATTGGTGAGCGGTGATTATGCAGCCGCTAAGAATGAGTTGGCATTGATTGAAAGTCAATTTCCCAATGCTGCGGTCGCTCCAAAGGTCAAAGAAATCCGCGCCCGTATGTCTACGTTGGCAACGCTTACGCTATTCCTGGGCCCGAAAAGTTGGGCGATTAGTCGCGCTGGGAACTTTCTTGATAATGCTTGGAGCCGGGTGTGGCCACTCGACTCCGGAGCAGACAAACGAGGTAAGACCACTTTTTCCAGCGCCGGCCAACGGCGCTTGGGGATTTATTGACGACCGCGGAAAAGTCGCGATTGCGCCACGCTTCGAGGCGGTGCTTCCCTTTTCGGAA
>CAZCKE010000239.1:0-6902 GCA_964499005.1 uncultured Tepidisphaeraceae bacterium | reverse complement strand
GATCCAGTTCCCGCTTCAGGTTGGTGTTCCATAACGTCGAGTATCCTTCGCGCCCACCCCAGAAAACATATCCTTCACCGCCGAGCTCGTGAGTGACCTCAAGGGCTTTTTTCACCTGCGCCGCCGCATAAGCGAAGACGTCCGCATTACAACTCGTGGCCGCGCCATGCACGTAGCGAGGATGCGCAAAAAGGCAGGCCGTACCCCAGAGTAGTCTTATCCCCGTGCGCCTTTGCTCCTCCTTCAACCCCTCGACTACGGTGTCGAGGTTCTTGTTGGTCTGTTTCAGGGTTGAACCTTCCGGCGCGACGTCGCGATCGTGGAACGCATAGAAAGGCGCGCCGAGTTTTTCAATGAACTCAAAAGCCGCGCGAACCCGGTTTTGCGCATTCCTGACTGATTCCGATCCGTCGTCCCAAGGACGAAAGGCCGTGCCCACGCCGAACGGGTCGGTAAGGCGATTACGAAACGTATGCCAATAGACTACCGAAAACCGCAGATGTTCCTTCATCGTCTTGCCTTCAACAAGTTCGGTGGCGTTGTAATGCTTGAAGGCAAGCGGGTTTTCCGATTTTGGACCTTCGAATCGGACTGGGGAGATGTTCGCGAATGCGGATGGCATGATAAAAAGGTTCGTGCTGTTAACGGATTAAATGCGAGGCGATTGGTAATTCAAACGCCCGCGTAGCGCAAGCCGAAAGCCGGACAACCACCCAGCGGCTCAAAAGCCCGCCACGACTTCTTTCCGGCGGCATCAGCGCCGTCCAATAACGTTCGGCGAGTAACGACGATCAACCGCTGGATTACGTGCCTAGGTATGCGCTGCTGACTTTCGGGTCCTGGCGCAGTGCCGTCGCTTCGTCCTGCAAAATAATGCGCCCGGTTTCGAGCACGTAACCATATTGCGAGATTTCCAGTGCCAGATTCGCATTCTGTTCCACCAGCAAAATCGTGATGCCGTGCTGGCGGTTGATTTGGACAATTTTTTCGAAAATGGTTTTCACCAGCAGCGGGGCGAGGCCGAGCGACGGTTCGTCGAGCATCAGGAATTTCGGTTTACTCATCAGGGCGCGACCAATGGCCAGCATCTGTTGTTCGCCTCCGGAGAGTGTGCCGGCGATCTGCTGGTCCCGTTCCTTCAGCCGTGGGAAGGTATGAAACACCAGGTCCAGTTCGCGGCGGACTACGGCATGGTCGCGCTGGAGATACGCGCCCATCATCAGGTTCTCATGGACGGTGAGGTTCGCAAACACCATCCGGCCTTCCGGCACATGTGAGAGGCCGAGACGAACAACCTGATGCGCGGGCAGGCCGGAAATATTTTTGCCGTCGTAGAAAATCTCCCCGAACTGCAGCTTCACAAGACCAGAAACAGCGCGCAGGGTCGTGCTCTTGCCTGCGCCGTTGCTGCCAATGAGGGTGACGATGCCGCCCAACTTCACGGACAACGAAATCCCGTGCAGCGCGGTGATCGCGCCGTAGCTCACTTTGAGATCACGAACCTCAAGCACGTTTCACGGCCTCCTCGCCCAAATAAGCTTCGATGACCCTTGGATTGGCGCGCACTTCAGCGGGTGTGCCTTCGGCGATCTTTACGCCGTAATCCAGCACTGCGATACGCTCGCAGATGCCCATCACCACTTGCATGTCGTGCTCGACAAGCAAGACTGCAATTTGAAATTTGTCCTTGATGAACCGGATGAGCTTCGTCAACTCAGCCTTCTCCGTCGGGTTCATGCCGGCCGCGGGTTCATCGAGCAAAAGTAGTTTTGGCTTTGTGGCGAGTGCGCGGACAATTTCCAACCGTCGCTGGCTGCCGTAAGGAAGCGACTTCGCGGGTTCGTTGCGAAGTTTTCCAAGGTCGAAGATTTCCAGCAATTCCCTCACCTGCGTTGTCACCGCATTTTCGCCGTTGCGGAAGGAGCGCCCACGCCAGAGCGCATCACGCATGCCGTGGGAACGATGCACCTGCATCGCGGTGCGCACGTTGTCGAACACGCTCATGCTTGCGAAAAGGCGGATGTTCTGAAAAGTCCGTGCGATGCCAAGCTTGGCAAGTTGAAAGGATTTCAATCGTGCCGTCGGTTTGTTCTCGAACGCGATCGCGCCCGCGGTCGGTTGATAAATGCCGGTGATGAGATTGAAGACGGTGGTCTTGCCGGCACCGTTTGGGCCGATGAGGCCGAGTAGATCGCGTGGGCCGGTTTGCAGATCCACTTCCGATACGGCTTTGAGCCCGCCAAACTGAACCGTCACTTTGTCTAATTGAAGCAGAGCTCCGCTCATACTCTGGATTGCGAAGACCGGCCAAACGTGAAAAGTCCCTGCGGACGAACCAACATCAAAATGACGATGAGCAGCGAGTAGAGGATCATGCGGTACTCCGCAAAGCCACGCATCGCTTCGGGCAGAATGGTCAGCAAGATTGCTGCGACGATCACACCTGCCGTCCGTCCCATTCCGCCAAGAATGACCATCACGACGATGTCGATGCTCTTCATGAAGTCGAAGCCCGACGGGGAAATGAATTGTTTGTGGTGCGCGTACAAGCCGCCAGCCACACCGGCGAAGAACGCACCCATGACAAACGCGGTGACCTTGTAACGCACGGGGTTAATGCCCATCGCGCTGGCCGCCACCTCGTCATCATGCACAGCGATGAACCCCCGCCCGTACGTTGAATTCACCAGACAGGCGACACTAAACACCGTCAAAGCAGCACCACTCCACGCCCAAGCAAAGGTGGTCCAATTTGGTATCCCAGTCAGACCGGTGGCCGCGCCAAAGGTTTCGGTAGTTTGAAAGAAGACGCGGATGATTTCGCCGAAACCCAACGTCACAATGGCAAGATAATCACCCTTGAGCCGAAGTGTTGGCACTCCGACCGCGAGGCCGGCGGCGGCCGCCATCAACCCACCGGGTACACACCCGGGGAAAAAGTTGAGCGGGTGCGCCCAAGGCGGCAGTGGCGCTTGCAACGTGAGTGAAAGTTTGGCCGCTGTATAGCCGCCGACCGCCATGAAACCGGCATGGCCGAGACTGAACTGTCCGGTGTGACCGTTGATAAGGTTGAGGCTGACAGCGAGGATGATATTGATGCCGATGTCGATCGCAACGCCAAGGTAGTAACGATTGAAATAGCCAGAGCAGAGCGATGCCACCGTTGACGCCGCGATGGCCGCGCACAGAAGTCGTTTGGCGCCTGAGTGCATCAGACTTTCTCGATTTGCGCCTTGCCCAACAACCCCGCCGGCCGAAAAAGCAGAAGCAGAATCAGAACGCCGAACGCGATCCCATCGCGGTAGTTTGACAGACCGGGGA
Source organism: uncultured Tepidisphaeraceae bacterium (assembly GCA_964499005.1). Classification (GTDB taxonomy): domain Bacteria; phylum Planctomycetota; class Phycisphaerae; order Tepidisphaerales; family Tepidisphaeraceae; genus CAZCKE01. Next base: position 3,581 of record CAZCKE010000239.1, on the reverse strand, counting down.
CGCCGCCGGCAAACGTCTCGACCACGCCGAGCAACAGGCCACCCAAGGCGGCGCCGGGCAGATTGCCGATACCACCGAGAACCGCGGCCACGAAGGCTTTCAGCCCGGTCTGCACGCCCATCAATGGATCGATGCTCGTGTAATTCATTGCGAATAAAATTCCGCCCGCCGCTGCCAAAGCCGAGCCAAGGCCGAAGGTGAAGGAGATGATGAAATTAATATTAATGCCCATCAGGGTCGCAGCCTGCTCGTTGAATGACACTGCTCGCATCGCAGTGCCGACCTTGGTTTTCTGCACGATGAAGGTCAAAGCCAGCAGCAATAGCAAGGTCGTGGCGAAAACGATGACCTGGTTTGTATTGAGCACCAGTCCACCCAAGTGCCAGTTTGCGAAAGGAATGAGTTCGGGAAATTTCCGAGGTGCAGCCTTGAAGACCGCGTCATGCTGGCCGGTGTACTCGATGAACAACGAAACGCCAATGGCGGTGATCAAAACAGAAAGCCGGGGTCGGTTGCGGAGCGGACGGTAGGCGAGGAGTTCTATCAGAACTCCGATGAAAGCGCAGATGGCCATGGACAACACCAGCACGATTACGCCGCCAAGGTACGATTGCGGAGGCAGAAAGCGGTTTACCACGGGCGAAAGAAAATAACCGGTAAAAGCACCGAGCATGAAAACGTCACCATGGGCGAAATTGATAAACCGGAGGATGCCATAAACCATCGTGTAACCCAGCGCGATCAGCGCGTAAATCGCGCCGATGGCCAAGCCGTTGATCAACTGTTGGAGGAATTCGCTCATTCACCCGCGATCGGAACAGGTGCGAGCGTAACCGCTACGGAGCAACGGTTTCAAGGTATTTGAACTTCCCGTCCTTGACTTGCAGGATGACCGCAGCCTTCGTGGCGTCCCGCTTCTCATTAATCGTGATGATGCCGGTCACACCTTGAAAATCCTTGGTCGCCGCGAGAGCGTCTCGAACTTTTTTTCCGCCCGCGCTTCCGGCTCGCTTCATCGCGTCGGCCAGTACCGCAGCGGAATCGTAAGCGCAGGCGGCCAGCGCGTCGGGTGTCTTGCCCTTCCAGCGTTTGCGATAATGTTCGACAAATTTCCTGCTCAGATCACTGCCCACATCGGGATGGTAGTGGGTCGAAAGATAAGTTCCCTCCACCGCGTCTCCGCCGATTTCCGTCAATTTTTCAGACTCCCAACCATCACCACCGAACAAGGGGGCGTTCAAACCGAGCTGCTTTGCCTGTACGCAAATCAGCGCCGCATCCGTGTAGTAGCCGGGAACGAACACGCCCTCCGGCCCCGCCGCCTTGATCGCGGTGAGTTGCGCTTTGAAATCCTTGTCGCCGCCGTTGTAGTCGAGCTCGGCCACGATGGTGCCGCCGTTGGCGATGAACCGCTCCTTGAAAAACTTCGCCAAGCCTTTGCTGTAATCACTCTTCACATCGGTAAACACCGCGACTTTTTTGGCGTTGAGGGTTTTGGTCGCAAAATTCGCCATCACCGTGCCCTGAAACGGATCGATGAAACAAACGCGGAAAATGTAGTCACCTGTCTCGGTGACCTTCGGGTTTGTGGATGACGGCGAGATCATGGGAACTTTGTTGGCCTGACAGATGGGCGCGGCTTCGAGAGAGCGGCTTGAAGCGACTTCGCCAAGAACGGCAACAACGCCGTCCCGCGCGATGAGCTTGTTGACGACCGTCGCTGGTTCACCGGCCTTCGATTGCGTGTCCTCGGTTAGCAGCTCGATCTTCTTTCCGAAGACGCCTCCAACGGTATTAATCTCTTCCACTGCCATCAAGGTGCCTTCGTGCGATGAAATGCCAAAAGTGGCCTCCTTGCCCGTCATCGAAGCGTATTCACCGACCTTGATGGTTGGGCCTCCGGCGGAAGCTCCACCTTCCTCCTTTTTGCAACCCAGAAACGCGAAGGTGCAGGCCAACACTGGAACCGGGAACAGCACCGCAAAACATTTTCTCATAAGCATTCGAGCGACTCTTGTATTATTGTTGCGCCGGTTGGATGCCGATAAAGGCAAACCGGCTTGAAGTTGTGCCAAAGCCTAACTAATTGGCTGTCAGATTCAACTCCGAAAGAACGCGCAAGCACTTCGGGTCTGAGATTTTTCTCGCCGCCAACACTCCTAAAAAATAACTTATGCCACTTTGGAACATTGCAAAATGAAAAAGGGTTTGATCTGGACACTGGTCGGTGCCGCGGGTTGTTTTGGACTCGCCGGCTGCGGCAAGAAAAAAGACGCCGGCCCCAAAGGCCCACCGGTTGTGCAAGTTGTGGCGGTAGAGGCCAAACGACAACCAGTGGCGGAAACACTGTCCCTCGTCGGATCGGTGGCGGCCAAGGAGATGGTGGATATCAAATCGGAAACCGACGGTGTCGTTCAGGAGATTCGTTTCACGGAAGGACAACACATTGAGAAAGGCCAGTTGCTTGTCCAGTTGGACGAGAGCAAGCTCGCGGCAACGCTCGCCGAGGCCGAGGCCAACTTCAAGTTAAGCCGGGCGAATTACGAGCGCAGCCAGCAACTCTTGAAAGACAAATTGATTTCCCAACAGGAGTTTGATCAAGCCGCGGCCGTGTTCAATGTAAATCAAGCCAGCCTCGACTTGAAGCGGCGCGAACTCAAGGACACCCGCATCCACGCCCCGTTTGCCGGTGTCATTGGGGCGCGCTTTGTCAGTCCCGGCCAGGTGATCAGCAAAAACACGACGTTGTCGTACCTGATCGATTTTGATCCGGTCGTTGTCGAGTTCAACGTGCCGGAACGCTTCCTGAGTCAGGCGCAAGTGGACCAGGTCGTCGAAGTGGGCGTGGCGGCCTACCCCGGTAGGAAATTCAAGGGCAAGGTCTATTTCGTTTCCTCGTTTGTCGATACCGCCACGCGCACCGCGCTCGTCAAGGCCTATATTGCCAACCCGGATGCTGAACTCAAGCCCGGCATGTTTGCGAACCTCGACCTCACGCTGACGATCCGTGAAAATTCCGTGGTCATCCCCGAAGTGGCCATCAGCCAGCTTTTGGAAGGCGGACGAGCAAACGTGTTTGTCGTTGGGAATGGCGAGAAGGCGGTTCCCGCCCTCGTCAAACTCGGTGTGCGTCTGGCGGGTCGAGTGGAAGTGATCGACGGTTTGAAAGGCGGCGAAAAAGTCATCGTTGCCGGTGGGCAGCTGCTGCATCCGGGGATGAAAGTCGAGATCGCCGAGAACACCTACAAGGAACTGCAACCGGGAGCACAGCCATGAAGCCTTTGTGGGTGATGTCTGTCGGGCTGCTGCTGGTTGCCTGTTCCAAGAGCGAGCCACCGCCCGAACCGGTGCGGCCGGTGTTGTCGATCAAGGTCGAAGCGCTGAACGAGGAAACCCTCGGTCGTTTCGCCGGCAGCATTCAGGCGCGTTACGAGAGCAACACCGGTTTCCGCGTCGGCGGTCGGATTGCCAGTCGTAACGTCGACGTTGGGGCCGAGGGTGAGAAGGGCACCTTGCTCGCCACTCGCCACCCGTCCGGCCAGCAGAACCAGTTGCGCTCGGCCCAGGGCCAACTGGAGAAA
>CAZCKE010000238.1:0-6907 GCA_964499005.1 uncultured Tepidisphaeraceae bacterium | reverse complement strand
CGAATGTTGTAGCCAATGAACGGCAGCATCGCCATCGGATCGCGGCGGACGATGCCGACCTGCCCCGCCGCCGCCGCGGTCGTTTCGCTTCCCAGCGTTGCCCCCAGATAAACTCCGTGCATCCAGTTGAACGCCTGGAACACCAGCGGAATCGTCCGCGACCGGCGTCCGCCGAAAATAATCGCCGACACCGGCACCCCGCTGGGATCTTCCGCCGCCGGGTCCAGCGCCGGGTTGTTCGTCATCGGCGCCGTAAATCGGCTGTTCGGATGCGCCGCCTTATTCCCGCTCTGCGAATTCCACGGCTTGCCCATCCAATCGATGCACTCGCTCGGCGGCTGCGCCGTCTTTCCTTCCCACCACACATCCCCGTCCGGCAGCAGCCCCACGTTCGTGAAAATCGTCTCCCGCGACATCGCCGCCATCGCGTTGGGATTGGTCTGCTCGTTCGTCCCCGGCACCACCCCGAAATATCCCGACTCCGGATTGATCGCCCGCAGCTTCCCTGCTGAATCCACCCACATCCACACAATGTCATCCCCCACCGTCGTGATCTTCCACCCCTGATCGCGATATTTCTTGGGCGGGATCAACATCGCAAAATTGGTCTTCCCGCAGGAGCTGGGAAACGCCGCCGCCACGTACGTCTTCTCCCCGCTGGGGCTCGTCGCCCCCATCAGCAGCATGTGCTCCGCCATCCATTCCTGCTGCTGCCCCAGAAAACTCGCGATCCGCAGCGCCAGACATTTTTTGCCCAGTAATGCATTGCCGCCATACCCCGATCCAAAACTCCAGATCGTGTTGTCCAGCGGAAAGTGACAGATGTACCTCCGCTCCGGATTCACATCCCCCAGGCTGTGCAGGCATCGCGTAAATTCCGGGCACGCATCTGGATCGGCCGGTGTGTGCGCTGCCAACTGCCGCCAAGCAGCCTCTCCCATCCTCGTCATGATTCCCATGCTCACCGCGACGTACAGCGAATCCGTCAACTCCACCCCCACTTTCGCCAGCGGCGAGCCGATCGGCCCCATCACGAACGGCACGACATACATCGTCCGCCCGCGCATCGAACCCGCGAACAACCCCTTCAGCTTCGCATATGCCTGGCGAACCTCCATCCAATTATTCGTCGGCCCCGCCATGTCCTGGCTCGGCGTGCAGATGAAGGTGTTCTGCTCGCTCCGCGCCACGTCATTCGGATTTCTCCGATGCAGATAACACCCCGGCCGCTTCTGCTGGTTTAATTCTATTAAAACCTCTTCCCTTACCCCGCGCTTCAGCAATTCCTGCTTCTGCTTCAGCGACCCGTCGCACCAGTACACATCGCGCGGCTGGCATAACTCAATGCACTCGTTGATCCAAAGCCGCACGTGCGGATTGATCCCCTCGGGCACAAAATGCATTTCTCGCCCCCGGGTGTCCGTCACATTCATCCTTGGGTCCATCTCAGCAGTGCTCACATTGACCTCCCGATCCAGCGCGATTTCAATAACAGCCCATTTTAGCCCCCCACGGGAGCATTTAGCGCATGTTTACCCAATAATCAAACCTTGGCAAAACCGCCCCTCGCTCGGTTAAGATGCTCCAAGCGGATTCAGCGGCCCCTCACGCCGCGTTTAACCTTTCAGGAGTGATATTCATGGCTCGTTATATTCTGACCGTATTGATCCCCGTGGCCCTACTCGTGACCGCCTGCCAGAAGCAAAATCCCAAGCTCGCCGATCCGGTCAGCCCCGCGCAATTCCCCGCAATTCGCGACTCCTATACCAAGGCCAACACCAACGTTCGCGTCGGCCTCGTTACCGCCATCCTCTCTGATGCGCATCTCGCCGCCGTCAGCAAAGTTCAATTGAAGGATTTCAAGGAAGGCGACGTCATCACGTTCGTCGATGCCAACGGCATGGTTCTCGATATGGGAATGGTTCAGTCCATCGGCAAAGATTCCATCAATGTTCGCTACGACGTTCCCGGACCCACCCAGCATGAACCGCGCGTGGGCGACTTGGCGATTCGGGCCATTCAATGACCCGATCCGTCGCGGCCCCGCCGGGCGTCGGGCGCTTGATCCTGGCCAGCGCCTCTCCCAGGCGATTGGAATTGCTGCAAGAGGCGGGCTATGCGCCCGTCGTCGAACCCTCGCGTATTGACGAAGAATCTTTTCCCAAAGACATGTTGCCGGCCGACTTGGCGCTGCGCCTCGCCGTCGAAAAAGCCCAGGCCGTCGCTCCCCGCTTCCCCAACGACGTCGTCCTCGCCGCCGACACCGTGGTCGCTTTCGGCGATCAGATTCTCGGCAAACCCATCGATGAACAACACGCCCGCTGGATGCTCGGCCTCCTCGCCGGAACCACCCACGTCATCGTCACTGGCGTTGCCGTCGTCTGTCAGGCCGCCGCCATGCAATTCAGCGCACGCGTCATGAGCGCCGTCCGCATGAAATCCCTCACCCCATCCCAGATCGACCGCTATGTCACCACCAACGATTGGCAAGGAAAAGCCGGCGGCTACGGCATCCAGGACGCCGACCCTTTTGTCATCCGTCTCTCCGGCTGTCACACCAACATCGTCGGCCTCCCCATGACCACAACCCGAAGAATGCTCGAATCCGCCGGTATCAATCCCAATCGCTGAAACAATACTTTCCATTTCTTCCCCAACGCCGTACCCTCCTGTAAGAACATGCGCCTTCTTTTCGCCGACTCCTTCTCGCTCTTCTGCGCCTTGGCGGGCTGGTATTACCTCTTCTATTCCAAAGCCGCCGCGCGTCTGGCTCCGCTCGAATCCCCGCGCCTCAACGTTCAGCGAACCCGCCTGCGACGCATCTGCGGCGCCGTCATGTTCGCGCTCGCCGTCTCTTTCTTCGCCGGATTCAATACCGTCGATGAACGCTCCCCTCGCGCCTATTTGCTCGTCTGGCTGGTCGTGCTGGTTCTCCTGGCCGTGATTCTTGTCCTGGCCATGGCTGACCTTCGATTAACACTCAAACTCCGGCAGCAATCACGAGGAGCCGACCGGTCATGACCCGCTCCACTGCACCTGCCCCATTGATTCTTTCCCTCCTGGCCGCGCTCCTGTGCGCCTGCAACAAAACTCCCACCAGCTCCCTCCCGACAACTCAAATGCAATTGGGCTCCAAGGATTTCACCTTGGAAATCGCCCGGACCCCCGAGCAGCAGGCTATCGGCCTGATGCATCGCGAAAACATGGATCAGGACCATGGAATGATCTTTGTCTTCCCCGATGAGATTGAACGCGTCTTTTGGAATCAGCACGTCCATTTCTCGTTGGATCTGATCTTCCTCGACTCCAACGGCACGATCGTTAGCCTCAAACAACTTCAGGCCTGGAGCACTGACAACGTCCCCAGCGGCGCTCCTGCTCGGTATGCCATCGAGCTCAACGCCGGAATTGTCCAAAACTTGGGATTGACCGTGGGCACCCGCCTGTCGATTCCCCGCGATATTCTCGGCACATCTGCCACCACCCGATAAACCCCCTCCGTTTATCCCGCCCCTTTCAAGTTTGCCGCTTGTAATGCCGACCTGTTGTATGGTTGGGCCGCGATCCTTCGCGGATTACTTGGCGGAATCCTCGTGACAACACTCCGATTAGTTCGAGACGACGGCTCCGAAAACACCGGCACGCCGGCACAAAACCCCCTGCCCAACGCTCTGGATACCCAGCTCGCACAGCTCCAGGAAGAGATCACCAGCCTCAAAGCGGAGATTAATTTCCTCCATCGCCGGGATGAGACACTCAACTTTTACATGCTCCGCCTCGACGAGGAGCTGCGCCTGGCCGCCAAATTACAGCAGGATTTTCTCCCCAAGAGCCTTCCGCAAGTGGGACGCGTTCACTTCCATACGCTCTTCCGACCCGCCGGCTACGTCAGCGGCGACCTTTACGATGTCAGCCGCCTCGACGAAGCACATGTGGGCTTCTATATGGCCGATGCCGTCGGTCATGGAATGCCCGCCGCTTTGTTGACCATGTTCATCAAAAACGCCCTCGTCACCAAGCTGATCCAACCCGGTGGATACCGTCTGCTCGACCCCGGCGATTCTCTCGCCCGACTCAATGCCACGCTCGTCGAGCAGAACCTGACTCAAGCCACATTTGCGACTGCGATTTACGGCACCATCAACACCAAGACCCTCGTCTGCCGCTTCGCGCGAGGCGGGCACCCCTGCCCCCTTTTGATGCGCGCCGCGGGCGGGGTTGATGTCCTCAATGCCGACGGGGGCCTACTGGGTATTTTCCCCGAGGAAGTCTACGAGAACGGTGAAGTTCAGCTCTGCCAGGGTGATCGCCTTTTCGTTTACTCCGACGGCATCGAGGTCGCCTTCGCCAACGACATCGCCAATGACAGCCGCCAATGGCGCGCCGAGCTCGAACGCCGCCGCGACATGCCCACGCCCCAGCTCCTCGCCGAGCTTTCCGAAAGCCTCGACCGCGAAAACGGCAGCCTCCAGCCCAAAGATGACGTCTCGATGATTATCGCCGAAGTGATCTAAGCCCCGTCCTACTGCAACGGATCCCCGTACATAATCGCCGAAATCCGAAACCCCTCCCCCGTCGCTTCCCCCCGCATCAGGATAAACGTCGCCCGCCTTTGAAGCGAACGATCCCCGTTCGAGCTCCAAAATACGATGATTCCCACCGGCGTTCCATCGTCGGCTCCCAAAGACTGCTTCACCCAACGCGCCGCCACCGCCGATGCGTTCTTTTGCGCCTCGGGCCCGTCAAGCGTCATCGCTTTCTTGATATCATCCGTCACCAGCGACGACGCATTCACATCCGCCGCGATATCCATCGCCATCATCTCCGGCGGATACAGATACCCATGAGCCCCCAGCGCGATATGCGATGCAATGAATTCCAGGAGCGGCTCGCTGCTCGTGTCGCGTTCACCGCCAAACCGGCGAATCGTGCATTCCGATGTCAACAGCGGCAGCAGCGCATCCCGGCTCGTCGCTCCCGTCAGCCCGACGACCGTATGCTCCCAAGCCGCCGGCGCCGGCCGCGTCGTTTGCCCATATGCAGGCCCACCCAGCAACACCATCGCCGTGATGATCCACGCCCATCGCATCGTTGGATTGAATCTCCAATCACCCCCCCCACACCGGGCTAGCCACTTCAGTGGCTAGCCTAATCCCCAACGCCAGTTTCCGTACTCAGACTATCGGCAAAACCACCGATTCCGGCCCCCACCCCCGCTTATCGGACGCCCAAACTTCCCTACCCCTTCATCGCTTCCACGCCACCCATGATTTCCGAAAGTTCCGTCGTGATCTGGCTCTGTCGAGCCCGGTTGTATTGCATCGTTAGCGACTTGACCATCTTGTCCGCGTTGTCGGTCGCGCTCTTCATCGAGACCATTCGCGCCACATGCTCGCTGGTCGTTGCATCCAGGAAGCACTGGAACAGCGCTGTCTTGACCGTCATCGGCAACAACTCATCCAACAAGCTTGCCGCGTCGGGAATGAAATCGTAAACCGTAAACAGCCGCGGCGCCCCTGTCTCACCAGCCGCCCCTGTCTTCGATCCCGCCGCGGGCGCCGACACATTCGCCAACGGCAATAACATCATCACATCAGGCTTCTGTGTCCCCGCGCTGATGAAGTTCATGTACGCCACATACACCGCGTCGAATTTTTCCGCCGTGAAGCCATCAATAAAGATGTTGGCCACCTTCTCCACATCCGCGAACGCCGGCGAATCCCCCACCTGATCGATCCTCTGCGCGATCGCCCGACGCTGGAAATTGAAATAGCTCATGCCCTTCTTGCCTGCGACAAACAATTCCACTTTTCGGCCGACCGCTTCCTGTTCCCGGATGAACGCCGCCGCGGCCCGCAACACGCTTCCGTTGTAAGCCCCCGCCAATCCACGATTGCTCGTGATCACCATCAGCGCAATGGTCCCCCCCTGCCCAGTCGGCTTGCGCAACAGCGGATGAGTCACCTCCCCAATCGATCCCGCCAATTCCGCCACCAGTTCTCGCACTTTGCTCGAATATGGCTTGGTTCCGACCGCCCGTTTCAGCGATTTCTGAAACTTCGCCGTGGCGATCATCTGCATCGTCTTGGTGATCTTTTTAATGTTCCGCACCGCCTTGCGGCGCTTCACAATTGCACGAGCCTTAGCCATAGGGCCGGAATTGAATAGGAAACACCCCCCACCGTCAATATCCCCGTGGAAAACGATAAACGCCCGACCCATTTCATCCCGATTTTCTTCGCGTTTTCCTTCGCGCCATCGCGCCTTCGCGGTTTTCCCTCCTAGCTTCTTGCCAAAAACCCCACTTTCTGTAGAATCTTCCGGCTTTCGATAACTTTTGGAGTTCCGTCCCAATGGCCAGAGAAACCAACCGTGAACGACGCGAGAAGGCCGAGCGATTCCAGACCTTCAACCGTCCCAAGCTCAAAATCGCCCGAACCAGCGCGTCCGGCAAGACCTACATCGATTACAAAGACACCGAATCGCTCCGCAAAATGCTCAGCGGCAACGGCAAGATCGTCTCCCGCAAGCGCAACGGCGCTTCCGCCATGGAACAGCGCATGATCACCCGAGCCGTCAAGCGGGCTCGCTATATGAGCCTGCTCCCCTACGTCAGCGCCTCCTTCTGAGCTTCATCGATATTCGAATGGATTCGCCGGTGCCCGACCCGCGGAGGGTCGGGCGCTGTTATTTTCTCACCTCAATTTCCAACCGCCTAGCGACTTTGCCGTGTTGTGCATAACGTCCGCTTACTTCCTCCGCTTAGCGGCCGCACTTATCTGAGGCGAACCCGTCGAACCTTGCTGCGCTCGAGCGCCCGCAACTTCCGCCACTCCCGCAACTCCAACCCCCTGGGCGGTTGAGGGGAAAAGGAGGAGAGTGGGGTGGGTGCGGGAGGGGCGAGAGG
>CAZCKE010000237.1:5593-6914 GCA_964499005.1 uncultured Tepidisphaeraceae bacterium | reverse complement strand
CCCACCAGGTTGGTCTCTTCAAATCCAATAATGTGGCGATACTCGTAATATCGCGACGGCATGACCGAGGCATTTCGGGTTCGTGATGGATTGGGTGCCAGGGTCATGATGCGCACTCCGCCGAATGGGCGCCGACCAAAACAGAAGGTTGTCCCTCGGCGCTTTTTTGGACACCTACCGCGAAGAGAAGGGGCCGTGAAATGCCGCGGATCGAGGCGGCCATGGTGGCAATTGTGAAATGTCCCGACCGCAATAGAACCCAGCCCCAAGGGCCAGGACGATCCATCACCAGGGGAGACGATGGCATTGCTCCGATCTTCGTCAGGCATTCCGCTGCGCACCAAATTCTCGTGGCGGATTGCTGCCAATCCTCGCGGCGTTCCGCCGAGACAAGATCGGCGAGCGCAACTCGCTGGGAACCGAGCAGATCATTCCAAAGCTGTCGGGGCCGGGCGACAACAGGTTCGACATCACAGCCGATGGGCAGATCCGATGTTACTGCAAGCGTTAGATCCGGCGCATGAGCCGCGGAGACGAAGGGCCGCCTATCGGATACGAATGGACGGCCGTCTGAGCGATGATAAAGCTCGGCTTGACTGGGCAAGGCACTTCTGATCGCGAGGTCTGAATTGGCACGGCGATCGAAAGGCTCTGAAACGGAATGCAGCGCGACCGTCAGCCCGGCGCCGGGGAAAAGCCAATCGAGAGATCGTTCCAGGAAAGCGCCAAAAAGCGGGAGCGGCCATTGATCGGGGATCGCAATTTCACCGACAGACTGGAGGCGCAACCCCTGCCAGCATTCAACGGGGACGCCCGATTTATCGAGAATTTGGGCATCATAAACGAACGAATTGCCGTCACGGGAGCGTTCTCGAGCCGACACCGAATAGGATGCATCGCTCGTCAACGCACCCAGCACAATCGTATCGACCGCGACGGGCAACACGGTCGCGTGCGGCACGCAGGCTTGAAGCGCGTGGATTGTCGCATCGCGCGCCCCGGGGTCGCCTAGAAGGCAGGTTCGTGGAAGGAATGAACCAAACCACGCCGCATCTCCGTCCGGAGATATGTCGGCCCAGCAATCTTTGGCGGTAAGGTGACGATAACCGCCCAGGCGGCGGAACCGAGTCCCGTGAAACAACAGACGCCCATAGAGATCGTGCTTCAAGTCGATTGCGACGGTTCCCGTTGTTGTCAACGGTGCGTTGGGCAGCGTTCGCAGCGCAGGGAGCGTATGCCGCCCAAAGCGGCACGTCGCGCGAAAATGGGCCCTGGCCAAACTGGAAGTTTCCGTGCCACGCCCCACCACCAACCACACCCC
>CAZCKE010000237.1:0-5583 GCA_964499005.1 uncultured Tepidisphaeraceae bacterium | reverse complement strand
GGTAAGTCGGCCAAAAGCGGAACTGCGGGGGAAAAGGGTACCTGGCGAAACTGGAAGGTTCGGCGCGAAGAAGGCCGCCGATCACCCCCGATTCCCGGACCAAAGCCGCGATGCGAATGACCACGCGTTGCCCGTCGGGAACGACGATGGGTCGATCAAACCGCACCGCCGTGAGGATCGGCAGCTCGTCTGTGCCCGCCAGTGCACAAGCCGCCTGGGCCATTGCTTCCAATCCGAGCACGGCTGGGAATAAACATTCGCCGGCGAAGACGTGGTCTTTCAAATAAGGATCGGCTCCAATCGACAGATCCGCCTCGACGATAAGCTCGATCCCGGGGTAATGCACGAGAGGGCGTTCCAGAAATCGCCGCAAAGGCAAGGAAGATTGATGAAGCCGCGCGGTTGGGAGATCGCCGAATCGCCCCGTGACAATCACAGAAGTCGGAAGGTCGCTAGCCGCCAGGAGTCGTTGGAATTGGGAGATTCCCTCATCGAGGCGGATCGCCGTCACGCCGCGGTTCGTGAGCGAATCGACGCTACCCAGGCGCTGGCCCATCCCGACGCCGGACCACAGGGACCATTCGATCGCCAGGCAGCGGCATTGGGGATGATTTTGCTTCCAACAATGGGTCCATTGGGTAAGCCACTCGTTGGCCAGGGCATAGTGCGCTTCGCCGGGAAACCCGGTGCGGGCCAGGATGGAACCAAACGTCACCAGGAGCTTGAGGCGATTTGGGTCGACAGCGGAAAACACATGCTTCGCGCCCGCGACTTTCGTCAGGACGGTCCGCCGAAATGAGTTTTCATCCAGTGTGGAAAGAAGCTGTGGCTCATTGATGCCTGCCGCGTGAATAACGGCGGTAATCGGTCCCAAATCGGGATCGGCCTGGGCAGCGCTGATGGCCGCGTGGGTGGCGACGGGATCGGCGACATCCGCGCTGAAATATCGCGCGACGATCCCTTGGGCATTCAATCGGCGCAGATTGGCATCCAATTCCGGATCGGCCAGGGACCGGCCCAGCAACGCCAGGCGAACTCCGGTCTTTTGGGCAATGGACTGGGCACATTCATACGCGATTCCCTTGCCGCCGCCGGTGACCACCAATACATCATCAGCGGTCAAGGGAAGTGGAGCGCGGGCTGAGGCAAGCGTTTGCGGAATCAATCGCCAAAAAGGTTCAAAACGCTGACCGGAAGGGGTGTATTTCGCTTCCTGATACGTGGCCGGTTCATAAGCGGCTGCCTCATCCGACACCCATTGCGCGGCGGCTGGATGGCTCGGGGGCACGTGAATCACACGAACGGCGAGGTTCGGATTTTCGAGATGGATTGTCCTGGCGATTGCTGCAACAGAATCGCCGGTTTGCACCAAAATGAAAACTGGCAGACGGAGATCACTCAATGCGGCTTGTGCTGTTTTGAGCAGTAAAGGGATTTGATCGAAATCGGCATTCGGTGGCTGGCAAAGTATCAACCCGTTGCCCGGCTGTGCGGCCATGATTTCCCGGATCACCGACGTCAGTGGAAAATCGTCGGGCCCAATTACATTCCATGCTCCTGATGCGGCCGAACTGGGCCGACGATCTTTCTTCAGCGGGCGCTGTTCCCAATCGACAGAAAACCAGGAAACCCAGGAATCAACGCCGGGGGGAACGCGATAAACATCGCCATTTTTAGGGGCATCGCGACCCGACTGACCTTCCCGTGAAACCAATTCTGAAAACTGCTCGATTGCATGGGCAATTTCCAAAACGGTCCGATTCGCAAACTCGGTTGGCGCCGCGGGCGGGGCCAACCCGAGAGATCGGCAAGTCTCGGCGACCAACTGGGCGACACTGATCGAATTCAGATGCAGATCGCGCAGTAAGTGAGTGCCGGGCTGGACGGCTTCATGGGGCAGTTCAACGCGCTGGGCAACGAGTTGCCGCAAGAGTCCCATTACATCGCGTTTACTGGAGTTGATTGATGGAGGAGTTTTGTCTTCTGATATTGGATACGACAGTTGCGATGGAGCGAGAGGTTGTTCCCCGATGATCGACAGTTGCTCGCACGGATTAATGAAGAACTTTGGTTTGCGACCTAAATCAAATGGGCGGGTGAAACGGTCGGAGAAAAGTTTGGCGACGCGCACGGGCGCGCCGGCCGAATATGCAGCGCCGATGGCGCATAGCAGCCCGCGAAGCGAATCGCCGCCGGCCTCGGTGGCGACGCAATGTCCGGCCCCGCATTCCCGGGCCAGCGAACTCAGCGCGTGGCCCGGCCCCACTTCGATGAACAAATCGGCGCGCTTCATCGCCACTGTGATGGCGTCCCTGAACAGCACCGGCGAGGTGATTTGCCGACAGAGATGCTCATGCAAATCGACGGTCGATAGTTCGCCGCCGGTCACGGTCGAGATGACCGTCCGATCCGGCGTCGAAAACGAAATATTTTGAATTTGTTTCGCGAAAACGGGGACGACCGGCGCAACGAGTTGGGAATGAAACGCGTGCGAAACGGTCAATGCCACTGACTCGATGCCACAGGAGGCGGCCCGATCGACGATCGCGGCGACCGCTTTTTTTGAGCCGGCGATCACAGTCTGCATCGGCGCGTTTTGAGCAGCGACGACAGCGCGATCATTGGGATCGGTTAATTGGCCGCAGAACTCTTCAACTCGCCGCGCATCCGCGGCAATGCTTGCCATCGCGCCGCCAGGCTCGCAGGAGCTTGCAAAGGAGGCGCCTCGAATCCGTGCAAGCGATAGAAGCAACTGCTCTTCGAAACAGCCCGCGTAGTGCAGGGCGGACAATTCGCCGAGGCTGTGTCCGACGACGACGCCAGCACTGATGCCCAATTCATCCAGCACGCGCAGTGCCGCGGCGGAAGCGGCAACGATCGCGGCTTGAGCAAAATCGGCTGATAGCGCGTCGTGATGGGGCGGTAACTGGGCGTTTTTAAAAATCTGGTCCGCGATTTCAAATCGTTCAGCCAGCGCGCCGCCATTGGGCAATGGAAGCGTTCCTTGTCCGGGAAACAGGAATCCGATCCGAGACGTTTCTGGGCCATTGGATAGGAATACCCCTGCCACGATATCGATTCGCAGTCCGGCACATTCCGCGGGGCGGGATAACCATTGGATTAACAAGGCCAGGCCTTTTGCCAATTGCAGCGGCGTTGATGCCACCAGCGCCGCTCGCACATGAGGCGTGACCTGGAACGATTCCATTTCGCGAGCCAGCGCGGCCGCCAGATCGCTCAGCTCGGCAAAAGATAATTCTTGAACGGACTGCTGAAGAGATTGCACACGGCTTAAAAGTTCCTGAACGGTCGTCGTGCCGAAAATAAAGAGTTCGGCATCCTGCTGCGATCGGTAATACTTGCGGCGTGATACATCGATTGGCCGGTGGGCGCTCAAATGCTGGGCGTCAAGAACCAGATGGGCATTGATGCCGCCGAATCCCGCGCCACTCACGCCCATTCGGAGAGGGAATTGCTCTGGCCAGGGCTCGGCGCGGTCCAGTGCGCGAAGGGGGCTGTCCGAATGGGCGAGTAATTCATGTGGTTGGCGGCATCCTGTCATAGGGGGCAAAGTCTGATGGTGTAGCGCCATAACCGTTTTGATTAGTCCTGCTGCGCCGGCGGCGGCTTTGGTGTGCCCGATGTTCGCTTTCACCGAGCCAACGGCAGCGCGAAAACGATGACCGCATTGGGCTCGCGCGGTGCAGAGCGCGCGAAGCTCTGTTTCATCGCCTACCGGCGTGCCGGTGCCATGCCCTTCAAAGTAGGCGACGGTCTCCATGCCAAATCCGGCCTTTTGGTAGGCGCGGCGGAGGCAGAGGGTTTGCCCCTCGACTTCGGGCCGGGTTATGCCCCCGGCGCCATCGGAGGAAATGCCCCAGCCACGGATAGTGGCATAGATGCGCCGTCCCTGGCGGATCGCATCATCTTCTCTCATGAGCGAGATAAATCCGCACCCTTCGCCGGGCCAGAATCCTTGCGAATGGGCATCGAAGACGCGCATCTCATCGGGGGCCAATGCGCCGGTGCGCGAAAATCCGACCAGCTCAAACGGATCCAGGCTGAGATCGACTCCTCCAGCCAAAGCGACGTCCAGCTCATTGTTCTGGAGCAGCATGCATGCGTGAGCAATCGCCAGGAGGGACGAGGCACAGGCGCCGTCGAGTGTGTAGCCGCCTCCTTGAAGGTCGAAATAGTTGCAGATTCGTCCGGCAATGGTGTTGGATAGGCCGCCCGCGAGCGTCTCCTCATTGCAGGGAGGAAATGGAGCTTTGAATTGTTCTTCCAGGCTCGTCAAAAATTTCCTGCGCCGATTTTCATCCCATTGCTCGGAAAGGAGGGCGCGCTGAACGATTCGCCGCACGTAAGGCCAGCGCGTGCGCAATAGATTTGCCCGGGAAAACTCGCCGGTCAGAGTATTGCCGACGAGGACTCCCGTACTCTGCCGCGGCAGATCGCGGCCATTGCCGAATCCCGCGTCTTCGATCGCCGCCGCCGCGATGTCCAAAGCGAGCCAATGAGCCATATCGACGGAGCGGAACGTGGCGCCGGAGATGTTGAATCGCTGGCGGTCAAATTCATAGCCTTCAATAACGGCCGCCTGCAGGGAATAAATGCTGTCGCACGCGGTCCGGTCGGACGAAAAGTAGTCGAGATAATTGAGTCGCGAGGAAGGAATCCGGCGGAAAGCCCGCCGTTGAGCCAAAACATTTTCCCAGAGCTCGTGTGGAGAACGCGCATCGGCGTACCGGCAAGCCATGCCCACGATCGCGATGGGAATTCGCGTGCTCATGCGGCGCTGCCTACTTGCGGAAGTGCCAGTGGAATCGGCTCGCGCGAGTTACTACGGCTGGACACGGCCGCGGTTGCTTCAACATTCCGACGAGCCAACACGTAGAGATAAGATCCGCGAACCCCACATACGATCGCCAGCGCGAAGAACATGCCGAATACCATGTGCAGGTAAACCAATATCGAATAGACCGCCGCAACGCAGAGCCCGTAAGCGATTTGCGATCCGATTCTCCGCGGCGTCGTCGCGGGATCGGTCACCATGTAAAACGTGAACAACAGGTAGGAGACACCCGTGACAGGCGCCAACGCTGCGAGCAACGGTGTCCCCAGAATCAGAGTCCGAATGGCCGCCTGAAGGGCAAAACCACTCACCCAGGCGGCAGCCAACGGCAAACGCTTGGTATAAACGCCGTTCAAAAGCGACCCACTGCAAACAATCACGCCCGGCAGGACCCAGGTTCCCACGCTCCCGAGATTCTCGGTGAAGTGATAGGGGGGAACGATGCCCACCCAAGGAAAAAGCAGCAGGACCACTGAAATCCCCAGGTTCGAAGGATTGAAGAAGTGTCGATATTCCTGTCCGATCCTGAAACGAAAGATCGCTTTGGAAGCGATCGCGGCAGCCGCGCCGAAAGCGACGACCCAGAGCCTGTCGTTGGCATACAAAAGCATCCCGACGGCCAGGCCCGTGATGTGGGCGGAAAGGAAAAAGTCGACGATGCCGCGCGGGCTTGCGATGATTCGTAACGGCCGGCGCATCGCGCGGGCATCAATCCATTCGAGGACCAG
>CAZCKE010000236.1:0-6916 GCA_964499005.1 uncultured Tepidisphaeraceae bacterium | reverse complement strand
ATGCATTGTCTGTGGAGGTGTTCACGAACACCTTGGAAAATCTGGCGCTGATTCGGCGGATCGAGTCGGTCTGCTAACCATTTGGTGCGTCAATTGACTGAAGGAGGGAATGCGGTTTAGAGTTTGATGCTCTGAGTCGCCTATCTGCGAGGAGAAGCTTATGAACAAGACGCTCTCGGCGGGAATTCGCGGCATGGTATACGTCGGGTTGCTGGGGGTGCTGGCCCTGGCGGGGACGGGATGTTTGATCTCGGCGGACACGAAGATCACACACAGCGGCATCGCGGTGCCGGAGGGGACGTTCAACCAGATCACGCCGGGGAAGACCAGCGAAGACTGGGTGCGGGCGACGATCGGGCAACCGACGAGCGAGACGCCGCTGCCGGATGGGCATCGGCTCCTGAAGTGGACGTACGTGGAGCATCGAGACAGCAGCGCGGCGATTCTCTTCGTCTTCGGAGGGCACACGGAAAATCAAACCACGCATACGGCCAATGTGGAAGTGGCAACCGGAATCGTCACGCGGGCGTGGCGGGATTGAGGATGGGGGCGGGGGGGGCTGAAGGGGATTGTTCCAGCTCGCGGCGGACACGGGGGAGAAGCTCGCAATCTTTATCGAGGCGGGTAGCTTTGTTCAGGAGCTTTTGGGCGGCCTGGGCATTTCCGCGTTTGAATTCTCCTAAGGCCATAGAACACAGAACCGAAGCTTCGTCGCTGCGGTTTTCGACGCCGCGAATTGCCCGCCTCAGCAAATCCATGCCCTGATCTATTTGACCCTGTTCAATTAGCAGATGACCTCTTGTACTTTGAATTCCCGCCTCCCACGGAAGCAGTGAAAAGGCTTCCTCCGACGCCTTGTTCGCCTCATCCAGCGATTGCGAATCTCCGATCATCAAATCCCCCCATGCCAGATAATTCTTCATCGTGGCTCGATACGCATCATTGCGCGCGTAACCTTCGAGCAATTCGATCACCGATTGACGGGCGGCCAGGTAGTCTGATGTATTAAACTGGATATCCATCAATGCAATCTTGAGCCTCGGGTCGGACGGCGACCGGCGCAAGGCGTCGTTCACCATTTCCGCGGCGGCCTTGTACTGCTTCCGGAGAGTCAAAGAATTGGCTTCGGCCACAGTATGAACCAATTGTCTTTGCTCCACTGAAGAAATGGGCTTAAAAAGCAATTGATACATCTTGAACCCATCGCGCGTATTGACTCCGCGCGCCGTTCTAATCGGCGGACCGACGAGGGTGCCAACCAGCATGATCGCACTAGTGAGGGCCAGTACCTGCCAAGGATAGATTCCGTTCCAATCGACGTCGCTCATGCCGAATTCGCCGTGGATGGCGGCCGCAGCAAGCGCGATGAGCAGGACGTAAACCAATGGCCCGCCCGCGACAATAATCAATCTGCGCAATCTCCAGGCGAACATTCGTGAGCTCGTTGCTTCAACAGAGCCGCCCACTGGGAACACCCGCCATTCCAGTAGAAGTTTTCCAGCTTGTATCTTTTTGATCATCGGACCATGCCCGATCGTGATGCGCCACACGTTAAATTGCACGAGCCATCCGGCAATCGCATGCCCCAGCTCGTGCAGAACCAGGCAGAGATAACTGAAGACCGTCGCTAAAGCTAAATTAATGAACATGGACCATTCATTGACAAGATGGCTGTGAAGAAAGTCGGTCGGATTCCAAGCCGCGGCCGCAAGACAGAACAGTAATAGTACAATGTAGAGTTTCAGGAATGCCTTCGCGCGTACCCCACGAGCCCAATGAAAACAGCGGGGACAAATATTCTGTGTCGAATTTCTGAACGAGCGTTTGCGCCGGATAAACATCGCGGTCAATGGCGATTCGGCTCCGCATTTATCGCATTGCATCGGATGGGTTCCCTGCATCGAAAATGGGCGACTTTGGCGGGCCTATGATACCATGTGGGCTGAGGGTTGATGGAAGCGGGCCGCAGGGAAAGAGCCATGGAAAACCAGCCAGAAAATCCGAGTCCTGAGCGGCAGAGTTTGCCGGTGTTGCCCCATTCAGGCAAGACCGAGGCGCTGAGGCAGGAATTGGCGCAATCGCCGCCGGAGCAGAAGATCACGCCGCTGGATTTTGGGCATGCGATGCACAAGTCGCCGGCGGATTTGACGCCGGCGCAGCGCTCGATCGAGGCGACGGTCGTCGAGGTGCTGCGGACGGTTTACGATCCGGAGATTCCGGTGAATATTTATGATCTGGGGTTGATTTACGAGATCAACGTCGATGCCGAAAATCGCGTGAACGTGAAGATGACGCTGACGGCGCCGGGGTGCCCGGTGGCGGGGTCGCTGCCGCTGGAAGTCGAGAAGAAGGTGGAATCGATTCCGCAGGTGAAGAGCGCGGACGTGGAGCTGGTGTGGGATCCGCCGTGGGACAAGTCGAGGATGTCGGAGGCGGCGATGCTGGATTTGGGGTTGGCGTAAGCGATATTTTGCCTGGATGATGGGGTTTGTTGTTCGGCGGGATTTTTAAGACAAAATTTCAAATGCGATGCATTTGAATTTCGCGTTGAATAGGGCCCGCCTCAAGTTCGCTCAAAACAGGGGCTGGGCGCATGCCCGCGGGCACGTGCCAAAGGTGACAATTCGCGCGTGCCCCGATACATTCGGGCAGAGGCTCAAGGAGCGATGTTGCCGATGCGATCAAACGCGTGGTGGTTGACGATTCTGGCGGTCGTGCTGGCGGCAAGCGGCCGCCTGAGCGCGGGGGAATCGGACGCTCCATTGTTCAGCGTGCGGGAAATCCCCAGCGCGACGCGGGATCCCATCGCGACGCCCGATGCGGTCAATGGGGCGCCGGACACAACTGGCGGGGCGACGTCGCGGCCGGACGATTCAACGGCGCTGTTCCCCAACCTGAGCCATCCGCTGCAACTGGCGGATGTGCCGGATGACACGAGCGTTTACGCGACCCCCCCGCCGCCGCGCGGCGATGAAGGCGCCAACAACGGCGGGACGCATTTCGACGTGAACTTCGAGTACGTCAACCGCTACGTCTATCGCGGCGTCGACCATGACACCGTCGCGACCCACGGCAACTCGCTCAATCTGCTTTTTGAGGCCCGGCTCACGTACGACCTGGGCAAATATCCACACCCCTTTTTCGGATTGTTCACCAATATTTACGATGCCGACCCGGTTTCGCGGTTTCAGGAGATCCGCCCGTACCTGGGCGCGACGTGGAATTTGCGCCCGTTCCTGCTGGAAGCGGGGCATATCGAATATATTTACCCGCAGCGGGAACAGTTCAACGTGCCGGAAGTTTATTTCCAGTTCGGGTTGGACGATTCGCTTCTGTTTCATTCTGAGGAGCCGATCTTTTCGCCTTATGTCTACGCCGCTTTGGATTACCATAAGAACGATGGCTGGTACTTCGAGGGGGGCATCCAGCATGAATTCAAGTTCGAGGACATCGGCGTTGTCCTCACGCCGCAGGGGAAGATCGCCTATATCGACGGATTTCAGCAGCAATTCGTTTTTGTCAATCCCGACCACGATTCGGGCTGGCAGCATCTGGAGTTCGGATTCACCGCCACGTATTCGCTGAACACGCTGCTCAACATCTCCAGGCGCTGGGGTGAATTCGACGCCAAGGGATATTTTTACTACGACGAAAAACTATCAAAGGACATCACGGCCAACAACGTGTTGTGGGGCGGGGCGGGGTTGACGTTTAAATATTGATTCGCGAAGAACATTGCGGGATTGCGCGATGTTGTTTTTAGACTTGGCGGGCGCCTCAAACCTTTTTGCGCTTCAGAAATTCGATCATCAGGGGCTCGATTTTTTGCCGGAGGGTTTGATTGGCGAATCCCGCCCAACTGATGGGGCTGGTGACGTCCAGCGGACCGTCGAGCGGGCCTCCCAAACCATTGGTGAGAACGGCTCCGGCCTCGGCGGCGATCACCCAGCCGGCGCAGTCGTAGGGATGGCAGCAGAGCCCGGCCGGTTGATTCTGCATCGCATAAAACATCGGACGCAGATCGGCATTAAAGCGGTCGTGGCCGACGATCAACTCGTAAAATTGCCCACCGGTGCTGATGTATTGATCGTCGAAGACGGTCGCCCGCGTGACGTCGAGGGCCCCGACGAGACGCACGACGATGTGCTCCATCAATTCGCTGGCCAATGTCTTGGTGCCGGGGAAGAAATTGGAGATCGACGCGAAGCCATGATCGATAACCGTCGCTTTGGACGGGGATAACTCGAGCGGCTTTTGCTCCCTGTTGCTCAAATCCACTCTGCGGCCCGTCGCGCCGCGGCCTTTGATCGCCCAGAGAACATCGGCCTGGCCCATCTTGCTGGTGGGCAATTCGGTCATGACGGAGATTTCGATGTCGGAGAGGCGGGTGGCGGCGCCTTTGTTGGGGGCGACGCCGGCCAAGGCCCAAGCCGCCCGTTTGTCGTACATGATCCCCCGTGTCCCGTCGATCGGATCGACGATGACCCGGATGGCGGCGTTTTCTTCGGG
This sequence comes from uncultured Tepidisphaeraceae bacterium, assembly GCA_964499005.1. Taxonomy (GTDB): domain Bacteria; phylum Planctomycetota; class Phycisphaerae; order Tepidisphaerales; family Tepidisphaeraceae; genus CAZCKE01. The sequence goes on along the minus strand of CAZCKE010000236.1, from coordinate 2,407 downwards.
AGTTCCGGCGGGAAAAACACGGCTGACGACTTCATGGCCGTCTTGGTCTTCAAGCCCCTCCGCAATCAAGACCAGCGGCGTCTGCCGCCCCCATTCATTGCAGAACTCGACCAGAATCGGATCGACCTCCGTGTCGATTTTGTAAATCGTGTCGGCGGAACTGGAGCGGCTGACGTCGCTGAGGTTTCCAGCGGCTTTGCGAGAGCCGATGAGCGTTTCGCGCACGGTTTTCTGGAACGCGATCAGGCGGTCGAGGATGGACTGGGGATTGGGCAGCATTTGGTCAATGTCGATCTGTCAATCTTGCTTGAATTAGCTGTACGATTTCATGTGCCAGGTAGACTCGATGGCGTCGATTTCCGGTGACTTCCTTCAGTATCTTTAAGCCAAGAAATCGGTCGATGTATCGCTGCGCCGTTGGCGCGCCGATATGGAGTAGTCGCATCACATCTCCAAGTTGGACCAGGGGACCATGAAACAATTCGTCGGCGAATTTCGATATTTTGACCGATCCTCGCGAAACCTGGAGTTTCTCCTGATATCTGCGACGAAGCCGTTCGAGCGCGGCAATTCGCCGGCTGACGTCCGAACATTCCTCGATGATTCCTCGGCTGAAAAACTCAATCCAATCAACCCATGCTCCGCGCCGGCTGACTTCAAGCAAATGATCATAGTATTTTGCCCGGTTCGCTTCGAGATAGGCGCTTGGATTGAAAAGCGGCAGCGGCAATAACCCCATCTGAATGATCAAAAGCAAAATAAGTGATCGGCCTATTCGCCCATTTCCGTCGGCAAATGGGTGGATCGCCTCAAATTGATAATGAACCATCGCAAGCCGCGCAATGCGCGGAACGGTGCTGTTCTCTTGGACGAATCGCTCCAATTCTTCCATGCAATCGTTGATAAAGTGAGGGGGCGCTGGAACGAATCTCGCCTTGCGAATGTCGTTCGTACGGCCAATATGCGCTTGAACGGTTCGAAATTGGCCCGGTGTTTTATCTTGACTGCGGACATCCCCCAGAAGAATCTCATGAAGCTGTTTCACTAGGCTCGTGGAAAGTGGGCGGCGCCTGATTTGTTCCAGTCCGAATTCCAACGCCTTGAAATTATTGTCGACTTCCAACACATCCGGCGCTTGCCGTTCGACGTCGGGAACAAATTTAAAAAGGAGCTGAGTGCGAACACGGGCGTGCGTATTTTCAATCCGGCTGGACAACTCTGCTTCGCGTCTCAAGAACAATCGCATCAATCTTTGCGGCCGCTCAAATCGTGCCCCCAGCCCGGCCAACCGGCCCAGCGCCGACTCCGCTTCTGATACACAGGCGACGAGACGGTCCGTCCAATTTACTTTCCCCGGCAACGGTGATGGCACAAACGCCGGATGACCCTCAAGCGTTTTTACCAGCTTCCCGGGCATATCGGCCGTAAATTCCTTGGAATTCATATTTTAGACACGCGTCTCTTATTCTCATCGATGATAATAAGAAAATTCTTATTTTCAATTGTAACGAAAAATGAAAATAAGCAGTTTTTAGTGCTGGGAATTGGTAACGACCCGCGTCCCCACCTCCCATGCCCCCGGACTCGTCCCCAAAAACGCCTCCGGTTTTCGTCCCGTTTTGTCTTGATAATCCGCCATGATTTCCCCCACCGCTTCATCTGCTTTGTCCGAAATCTCGCACAAGATCGCCACCGTCCCCCCGCTCCCGCCGCCGGTGATTTTCGCGCCGTACAATCCCGCCCGCTCCCGTTTGCGGGCCAGATCGACCAGCAGATCGCACTCATCCGCCCCCAGCAGCGCGTCGTTGGTGTACGACAGATGAGAGGCGTACATCAGATGCCCCGCCTTATCCAGGGGCAGTCCCCGCTCGCGCGTGCCCGCCGGTGCCCGGCTCGCCTCCTCCAGATGCCCCACAAAATTCCGCACCCGCATCGCCTCCAGCACGTGGTGATCCGCCGCCTGCTGGATGTGATAGCTCTGATCGGGCTGCACCACCGTCGCCTTGTCGATGGTTGCCCCATATAGCGCCAGGAAATCCCTGCCCATCATCTGCCGCGGCAAATACGGCCGGAAAAATCGCTTGTAATCTTCGGGGTCCAAATTGGCCAGATATCCGTTCATCGGGTCGGCGGCGAGTGTCGCGCCCTGGGCCAATCCCATCTCGCGCATTTTTTCCAGGATGATCCGATGCCCCATGAACGCCGCGCAGCGGGTGATGCCGTACATCCCGCCGCCCACGCTGTGTTTCACATTGCTGTTGATCCCCAGCACCCGCATCCCATCCGGCAATTTCAACGATGGCAACAACTCATGCGGCTGGCATTTCATCCTCAGCAATTCCCCCGCCCTCCCCGCGCAGCTGGTTGCCTGCTCCCTGATCCCGCTGGGCCCCCCCCACCCGCGTTT
>CAZCKE010000235.1:6513-6919 GCA_964499005.1 uncultured Tepidisphaeraceae bacterium | reverse complement strand
CTGCGCTGGGGTGGGCAATTGGTCTACGTCGATCCGGATCGGGATCGGGTCGAGCAATTCGGCGCTGAACTGGGGAACAGCGGCTTTGAAATCACGCTGGGGCCGACATACCTGGCGCATGGCCTGCTTCGCGTATTTCTCCCCTTTGCCGCGCGTAAGACGTACTACTTTGTCGCCCGCAAAATAGAGTTGGTGCCGCCGGGCAAGATCACGGATCGGTTTACCTATTACGTTTTCCTGGGCCGCCCGCGCAAGAGCGATTCATACGTCGTCATCAAGGAAGTTCCCACGCAGGAGATGGTCATGGCGCGCCTGAGGGCGAAATGGCCGGACCTTCCCGGCGACACCATTGAAAAAAGAGCCAAAAAATTCTGTGAAAAAATCTTCCCCACGTTCCTCACGCGCG
>CAZCKE010000235.1:0-6503 GCA_964499005.1 uncultured Tepidisphaeraceae bacterium | reverse complement strand
GCTGGGCGAGCGCGGCCGCCGCGGAGGCGCCGCGCGACACCGGGATCGCGCTACTCGAAGCGAGAGCCGCAATGGCGCTCGAAGACCTGGTCTGTGCGCGGATCGCGCTCGCGCGCGGCCGCGAGTACGTGACGACGCCCGAAGACGCCGCGCTCTACGCCGCCGAGTTCGCGGAGGTTGCCTGCCTCGCGGGCGATCACGCGACCGCGCGCCGAGAAGCCGAACGCGCGATGGCCTCCACGCGCGAAGCCGCGACGCTCAAGGCAATTCAGCAGCGATTGCCTGAAGAATACCATGGGAGGCTGCCGCGGCTTTTGGGGGTGGAATCAGACAAAAAGGGCTTCGCCCGGCGGCTTTATCTGGACTGGCTGAGGAACGGCGGTCAGCCGCTCAGTCAGTTGGAGTTTGCCCGACAGAGCGCGCAAATCCTGCACATCCTGCATGACAAGATCGGAATCATGCATCTGGACCTGCGGCTGGATAATTTCGTGATCACGCCCAAGGGTGTGGGTCTGGTGGATTTCGGATCGGCGGTCCGCGTCGACGAAAATCTCAAGGCCAACCCCCTCCTGTCGAATTTATACGAAGAGCTGATGCGAACCAGCCAGATTCAGCGAATGCTCTTCAGCATGACTCGAACAGGGGAAGTCACCAGCGAGGCGATCAGCCGCGGGCTCCATCGCGTGGACAAGGCGGTGGATTATTTTTACCTGGCTGTTCAGATCAATTCACCGCATAGCAACCCCGAGCTGAAGGACTTGGTGCGGTACGACCGACACAGCCCCGAAGCGAAGATGCTGGTGCAATTAACCGAACAGATTCTGCGTCCGAAAGACCCAACCAAACCCAGATTCGGCTCAGCGGCGGATATTCTCAGGGGGATCGAGGAAATTCGCCGATCGCTGGAATCGTCGACGCCTGCAGCGGCGCCGGCCGCGATATAACCCGCCGACGTGATATTACTTCCGCTTGTCGGAAACGATTCGCTTGAGAATCATCTCGGCCACTTCCGCACGGATGTCCTTGGGGTACAGACCCAAAATCGCAGCCTGTACCACGTCCGTTTGATCGGTGAACCATTCGATGACTCGACTGGTGGCGGCCACCTGTGTCATCCCCAAGCGATCGCAAAGGTCGGTAAGACCCTGCTTGGCTTCAGGATACAGTTCAATCCGCATGATGACGCGATGATTGTTGGATGAATTAGCCATAGACTCCTGCCCTTAATATTTTGACTCCACTCCGATCACGATGCCATTCCCGTAAAAATGCCCGGTAAGTCAATTTTCGATAGGCACTTACGGTTAGATTAGGTTGTCGCTATGAATTAGCTGGCTCGCTCTGAGGCCAAGCGCTTGAGCAATTGCTTGGCAAGCGGAGCCAGAGCGGCATCCGAAACAGAGGACATGACCGCAGTCTGAATAATATCGTCTTGGCGGACAAACCATCCGACCAGTCGCGACATTACGGCAATCTGCGTCATGCCTCGCTTTTCACAAATCTTGTCCAGCTCGGACTTTGCGGAAGCATCGAGCTGAATTCGCATAATCGACCGTTTTCCACTCATTGAAATTGTCTCCTCGCCTGCTTTGGGTAATGGGCTATGGATGAGGCCAACTCTTGAGGCCAACCTCGGAAAATTAGCTGGAATTTAAGTCCAGTCATGACCGTTTAGTATGGGCAGAGACCATCACGGGCTTTTAGTGCGCGCCGATGATCTTTCATCAAATCAGTGTTGTCTTAGCCGAGCTATCCGTAACTCGCTAACCAGATAAATAGCAAGGCGAATGGAAGTCATTTCAACATACTCCACAAATTGGGCTGCTCCAAAAACGCCTTGCGAAAATCTCCAAACGCATTTCAATCCACTTCAGCCCGCTTTGCGCAAAAAACGAATACTGCGCAATATTTGTGGTATTCTTCACAATTGAGGCTTTATAGCTTGCCGTTGAGTAAACGGAAAGGGCTTACTATTCTTCGTTTGTGTTTAATATGTGTCGTAATTCAAGGCGGTTGCGAAACTTAAACACGCGTCAAGCTCTACAACAGCCGCTTCGCTTAGGAACAACAATAGGCAGTCTGAGCGAGAATTTCACGGATTGCTAATTGAGATGGGGCTGATGGAGATTCTACGGATGTGCTCGCCGAGAGGGGTGGGGTAATCAAGAGTTTAGGTTTCGCCCGGCCAGTGCTCGGGCAATTGTGGATGAGGAATTGGGAACGGAATTAGGCCCCCGCTCATCAACGAGCTGGGCCGAGAGGCGGCGATTACCCTCGACGGGGGGCTTGCCAATGATCTGCGCGATTTGATTGACTTCTTCCTGTTTGGCCGCAAACCGGCGCTCCAGCTCAATCAACTGAGTTTCAATCTGATGATATTCTCGCACAGCGCCGGCGTAGAGTTCTTCGCCCTCACGCATCCACTCCGCAATTGTTTTAGCCACGACGCATACCTCCGGCTGATCACACCCACTGGCTTTGATGTCCCTTCACCTCCAATGTCGTCCAAACCGCAAGCAGGCATGATCTTAACACGCTCAAGGTCCGGTAAACATCGGTCGGGCAATCGCCCCATGATTTTTTCGGAGGGGTCCGGCGATCCAATCCATGGGCGGGCTGATCCACAGCCGTTGCTTGACGTGATCCCGAGCCAGCGCCAGAGTGTCGCCGCATGACCGAACAAGATCCCAATCCGCAATCGCGTCGCCTGGGCGAAATCGCGCGCTATTTTTTAACGCTGGGGTTCACAGCCTTTGGCGGCCCGGCGGCGCATATCGCGATGATGGAGCGAGATCTAGTCCATCGTCGAGGGTGGCTGACTCGCCAGCATTTTTTAGATCTGATCGCCGCGATCAATTTCATTCCCGGCCCCAACTCGACCGAATTGGCGATCGCCATCGGGCGCTTGCGAGGTGGATTTCGCGGGCTGGTGATCGCTGGCGTATGCTTCATCACCCCCGCGGTATTAATCATTCTTCCCATCGCTTGGTTGTATGTGAATTACCACCAACAGCCTCAGTTCGCCGGCGCGTTTCGTGGCATCAGTGCTGTCATCGTCGGAATCGTTGCTGCTGCCGTGCTGCGCCTGGCCAAATCTGCGACGCAAACTCCGGCCACGATTTTCATCGCCTTGGGGGCAGCCGCCGGGGAAGTGTTCAGCCATCTGCATCGCTGGCCCTGGGGAGATATCTCTATTCTTGCCATCGCCGGCATCATTGGCGCTTGGCGCTCATCGCCGGCTCAGCCGCGAAAGTTGTTTTCCTTGGCCTGGTCCGTGCCGGCAATTCTCGCCGCCGGAGCGATGGGACGTATCGGCGGACCGTTGGTGATGACGCTCTTGTTTCTCAAGATCGGAGCGACGCTGTTTGGCAGTGGCTATGTGCTGGTGACCTATCTACAGACATCGCTGGTGGATCAGCAAAGATGGCTGACTCAGCGGCAGGTGGTGGATGCCGTGGCGGTCGGTCAGCTGACGCCGGGGCCGCTGTTGACGACGGCGACCTTCGTCGGTTTCGTCCTGGGCCACGATCGATTCGGCGGTGGCCTGGGGATGGAAATTACCTGCGCTCTGCTTGCAACCGCGGCGATTTTCCTACCGGCGTTTGCCTTGATTGCCGTATTCGGTTCCAGTCTTGAGCGGCTGCGAAGCCGGCCCAGCGCGCGAGGCGCGCTGGATGCGATGAACGCTGCGGTCGTCGGATTGATCGCGGTCACATGCGTTTTCATCGCCGAACCTATTTTACATCCACCGCGCTGGTGGCTCTGCGCCGGGTTAATCCTCGCGCCGCTGCTTGCCGATTCATTAAAAATTCATGTGGCATGGCTCATTTTGGTTGCCGCTGTAGTAGGAATTACTCTTATGTAGTCTCAGTGCCGGGAACAATAATCTTTTCTTATTATATTGCTCAAGCATTCTTAGCGCTGGGTTCCAAGAATGCCGCCTCACTTTTCAAAGGGAGATATCAAATGAAAGACAGGGAAAGGGCTTTTACTCCAGCGTTCACTCTCGTTGAGTTGCTGGTCGTCATTGGAATCATTGCGCTGTTAATAGGAATATTGCTTCCGGCATTGAGCCGGGCACGCGCACAGGCCCAGCTCGTTCAGTGCGAAAGCAATCTGCGGCAATGGGGCTTGGCATTCCAGATGTATTGCAATCAGAGCGGCGGATACCTTCCGATTAAACCGCCGGACGGCACATTGGGTCAACCTTTCGCATTGCCCAATCCGGCCCTTCCTCCTTACCAGACAGTTTTTACTGCGGCCCCACCCGCTTCAGCCATGATCCGAGTACCCGGTGCCGGCGGTTACTATGTGAACTGGCCCACCGGGGTTGATGATCCCAGTCTTTATTTCAATGCATTGCCCCAATTTCTTCAAAATCGATCTTACTACCAGATGATGCTGGACGATGCGCGAGGTAAATCGCAGCTTCCTATTGCCGGAGGCAACAATTTATTTATTTGTCCCGCTTCGCAGCAACCCAACGTTTTAGCCAGCAATTTTCCCACGGATCAGCTCTATCCGGGCTATCCCGGCAGTGCGTATGCCGGTTGGCAGGGTCCGGATCAGAACTTCTTTGGTTTCTACGGCACCGACAGTTCAGGCCAATTGGTCCCCGCCGCTGGAGGTCCTTTCCCGCTCAAAATGAATATGGATTACGTCTGGAGTTCCAACCTCTTGGATTCCACTGTTCCAGCGTTCCCGGGCGACACCATCAAGTATTATTATTCAGGCGCTATTAGCCAGTGTCGTCCCGGCTCATCGGTGGTCATCATGGTAGAGAAAATCTCCTTTCCTGGTGAATATCTTGATCCAGGCGTACAAGCCTGGGCAGCGGCCAATGGCGGGGCCGGCGTGGGCTTGGCAAAACAAATCAGCACGACGTTGGGATACAAGAGCACAATCGCCCAATTGAAGGCAAACTGGAAGCGATTCTCAGCCCGGCATAGCGGTGGCGGCAACATTCTATTTGCCGATGGCCACGTTCAGTACTTCAAGTGGGCGGATGCTCAATTGTTCGTCAAGCCCACTCCCGATTTTCCACTACCGGCCACGTTATACGGTAATCAGTGGAACGCGAATGGCCCCACACTGAAGTGGAACATTAATGGGCCGTGTAACTAAAGCTTGGCTTCAGTCACACCTGAATTTGATCGACTCCGCCACTTCCACCTCGGGAGTGGTGGTTTTATTTGGGGGTGAAAATATTAAGCATAAATGAAACAATAATATTGCATAAGCAGAGTGCTCATGTTTTCCTAACATTCTGTCCCAAGAATGCCCCGCTCCAAAAACTAGGGAAAGTGCCTAATGGAATATCGGAATAATGCGTATGAGCGGTCGGGGTTCACACTCGTCGAATTGCTCGTGGTTATCGGGATCATCGCACTCTTGATCGGCATTCTGCTTCCCACGCTGGCCAAGGCCAGGCAATCGGCGAATGAAGTCAAGTGCATGAGCAACTTGAGACAGTTCGGGGCGGGATTCCAGATGTATGCCAACTTGAACCAAGGCATGCTTCCGCTGGACGGCCCCGATGGCAGCGATCAGAATGGTCCGCCCAACGGTAATTGCATCGGTCGAGGCAACATTCCGGATCAGAAAGGAATTGACAGTCCTTATCTTTGGTACAACGCGATTCCGGGAAACCTGAATCAGTCGTACTACAGCATGCTGTTGGCAGACAAGCAGGGAACGGGCAAGCTGCCAGGACCAGGAAGCAATAATATTTTTGTGTGTCCGTCCGCTGATCGAGGCGTACCGGCAACCAATGACATCATGAGCCCCGAAGGCAATTTTTTCCAGTACTGGGTAACGGATTCGACGGGGCAACTCGGTTCAGCCAGCGTTCCATTTAAGATTAATGCATTTTTCTGCTACGCTTATAACTCCAAACTGCTCAAGGGTCAGGTGCAAGCGTACAACATGTCTATGTTGCGCCCGGCTTCATCAGGCATTTTGATGATCGAAAAAGCCGTTGCCGCCGGGGAGCTGGCGCCGCCATATCTTCATGCGGATCGTACATATGGCAACTTCACTATCTTTCCGATCACGACCAAAAAGATTGGCCAGCCGAAGGCGGCCTGGAATCGATTCACCACCCGCCATCGCAATGGCGGATTTATTTTGTTCCTGGACGGTCACGTGGATTTCCATACTTGCCAGGAGCTGAACGACTTCCCCGGCGCGTTTCGATCGCCGATGAATTTCAATCAGCCCCCAAATCTCGTCTGGAACACGGTGATCAATCCCATTAACTGATCGGAATTTGCCAATCGGAAATAAAAGACGCGCGGCGAATGAGCCGCGCGTCTTTTTTTGGTTTATTCGAACTTGAGGCGATCGATCACGGCGTGACGCTCATGAGTTCCACGTCAAAATGGAGTGTGGCATTGGGGGGAATCGGGCCGCCGGGGGTTCCCTGATCGCCATAGCCCAGGTTGGGGGGAATGATAAGCCGCCGTTTGCCGCCGACTTTCATGCCGGCGATCCCCTCGTCCCAA
>CAZCKE010000234.1:0-6944 GCA_964499005.1 uncultured Tepidisphaeraceae bacterium | reverse complement strand
GCGGCTTCTTCTCAAACTGCGGGTACGCTATATGAAATCGCAAAATGCTCTAGATTATTGCATCAGCCCACCGCCGCTTCTGCGGCTTCGAGCGGGGTCACGGTGATGTCCGCTTTGCGCACGGGCATCCAGGCGGTGACGATCACCTGGACGACGGCGACCGCCAGCATAACCGCGAAGACCCAGTGCAGCCCTCCGCCGATCATCTGACCAGCGGATTCCAGAACATCGCGCGGCAGGCCCTGGCGGGTGTGGGGATCGAGCAGCGTGGCGGGACTGATGCCGCGCGCTTCGAGAGCGCGGAGGCTGGGAAGCGTGATGATGTTGAACAGCCCGCCGAGCAAGCCGATTCCGACGGCGCCGCCGACAGTGCGGAAGAATTGGACGCTGCTGGTGACGATGCCGCGTCGCTGCCAGCCCACGGCGTTTTGAGCGGCAAGGAGATAGCTCATTGACGTCGGCCCCAGACCAAAGCCGGTGATCGCCAGGACCAGACCCAGGACCACGCGGGGAGCGTTGGCCATGGCGCAGATGAGCAAGCCGCTGAATCCAACGACGACTAAGATCGATCCGAGCAGGGCGATTCGACGAAATCCCCAGCGGACGACCAAGGGCGCCGCGATGATGCCGGAGAGGGCCCAGGTGAGCATGACGGGAGTGACGACCCACGCTGCCGCGCCGGGGCCCCCACCGCGACCCCCCTGGACGTAGAGCGGGACGAAGGTGTCGAGACTCAGGAACCCGATGCCCAGCAGGCAGCTTCCTAAAAGCGATGGGCTAATCGAGCGATTGGTCAGCAAATCCATCGGCATGATTGGATCGGCGCATGTCCGCTCGTGGCGGAGCAGGTAAACAGCGCCGGCGAGGACAACGGCGCCCAGCCCCGCGGCCGCCGGCCAGGACCAGCCGCTGGGACCAAGGCTGGAGACGAGCATGAGCAGGGCCATGCAGGAGATTCCGATGGCGGCCGCGCCGGGCAGGTCGAGATCGACGGAATGGGGTTTCTCCAGGTCTCGATAGCTGAACATCAGCACGAGCATGGCGATCAAGCCAGCGGGGATATTAACGAAGAAGATGGATCGCCAGCCGAGGGTGACGACGAGGAACCAGCCGAGCATTGGGCCTGCGAGGGAGGCGGTGCCCCAGACGGCGCTGAAGAGGCCCTGGATTCGTGCGCGTTCTTCGATGGTGAAGATGTCGCCGAGGATGGTGAGTACGACGGGCATGATGCCGCCGGCGCCGAGGCCCTGGAGGCCGCGATAAACGATCAGTTGCATCATCGTGTGAGCCGTAGAGGCGAGGAGGGAGCTAATGATGAACAGGGTGATGGAGAAGAGGATGACGCGCTTGCGGCCCAGCACATCCGTCAGCCGGCCGTAGAGCGGCATTGTCACGGTGCAGGCCAGGAGATAGATCGAAGCGACCCAGGAGTAGTGCTCGAGGCCGTGGAGGGAGCCGATGATCGTCGGCATGGCGGTGCTGGTGATGGTCTGCTCCATAGAGGCGAGGACCATGACGAGCATGAGGGCGGCGGTGACCCATCGGCGGTCGAGGCCCGGGCGCGGTTTAGCGACAACCAAGGGCTGTGCCTGCATGGCTGGCGGCGCACTGCATTCGTCACACCCACTGGTCATGTGAAAAACCTTCCGTGCCAAAGATCGGTCGTCCGGGTCAGATCGGATAGTATAGACGTCACGCTTGAATTGAGCGATGTATCATCATAAGTCGATTATTTACAAATACTTATAAACGTTTAGGCCGGTTTTAGCTGGAATTGGGCTTTTGAGAAAAGCTGGGGGAGGGTCAAAAGGGAGGAAGGAACAGGAAATGGATTTTTAACGCTTGGTTTGGCAATAGGTTATGACAGAAGTGCCTGGAAAAACCTTCACTCCGGCGGGGATATTGGAGGTTGCGTGTATGAGGATCGAAAATTTGAATGAAAATGGGGGCCGGAGTTCCGCAAGCGTGGCGCATTCCGTCTGCTATCGATGGGTTTTAGGATGGGGGAGCTGGGGCAGGAGTGTCTGGAGGGCTTTGAGAGCCCCGACGGAGAGTTTTTCCTTGTTCCTCGATTCGGCCGCCCATGTTCTAGGCAAATCGTGCATCCGGGACGTCGGCGACAAGACGCCGGAGGTGGTCGAGGGTCATGGAGTAGCTATGGGAGATGGTGAGCGTTAAGCCAACTGCATCTTTTTTCTAAGCTGCGCCGTCGGCATGCTCTCACACCTTCGTATTCCGTTATCGATCCGCCGCATATATGTTCGTGAGTGTCGGCAGGGTGCTTTTGTGGTTTTGGATCATCTGCTTCTTGTTCAGCCTGCGAAAATCATTTGACGTAACGCGGGGTGAGGGTTCTTTGGCTTAGAGATTCTTAGGATCACGGACTTTTATTCAGTACAGCACAGCCGAATACCCCACCGGCACTTTTCCCCGGGTGGGCTTGAAATCGGACGGTGATACTGGTTTTGCCCTGCGTTAATTCAAGCGGCAAGGAGTATGACGTCTCGTAGTATTCACCCGGTTTGTTGTTGTCTAATTTCACGCTCGCCAGCTTTTGACCATCTGCCAGGACGTCAAATTCGCGCCCGCCGGTATCGCTTCCCCAGTACTTGACGCGCAGTTCCTCGGGTTCGTCGGGCCGGACTTTGAGGTCCCAGGAAAACCAGCCGCCGTCGACGGCGTGACGCCAGCTTCTGCCGTCAGTCCCGGTTTTATCTCCTTGCAGGTTGTGGCTCCGCTCATTTTGCTCGTCGCCGGGGAATATGCGATCGACGGTGCGAGCTTTCAGTGCATGATCCTGGGCTTCAGTCTTTTGCCACTGATCCGGGGTGAACGCATTCCAATAGACAACGTAAGTGCGGTTTCCATGCATGGCATAGAGCGGCTCCAGTGTTGCGCCGCGTTCATCCGCATCCGTCAGTTGCAGAACGCTCGACGAGCCTTTGAACATGCAAGTTTTGTCAGGTAGCGGCTGGAGGGCGGAGGTCAGGCCGCCCTCGCTGCCAATGATGGCGGGGAAAGGCGCCTGATTGTGCTGGCCGGGCTGGGTCTGGGCGCAGAGCACTAAGGGGCCGTACATGACCGCGACCCGGCGTGGATTGTCGCGAAATCCTTCGGTGCGAAGACTGAAAGGCATCGTCACTTCGACGGTATCTCCGGTCGTCCACTTGCGATCGAGCGTTGTGTAACTGCATGGGACTGATCGATCTGCCTGGCTTGCGCCATTGATTTTGACATCAAAGCCCAACGTTGCCCAATACGGATGGCGGATATGAAGACGCAGTTCAACCGGCTGTTGGCAGGTAAATATAAACCGGGAGCGGCCCTGCTTCGGGTAGTCTGTTTCCTGACGGAGGATGATGCCTGCGGCGGGCCAGCGCAATTCCGAGGCGATGAACAGATTCACGAAGAGCTCGGCCGTGCCATGATGAAAGTAAATGCTGTCGCCGTACTTCGCGTGGTTTTCGACGCCGGTGCCGGTGCAGCACCAGAAGTCGTCTTCCTGAGTGCAGTATTCCTTGGGGCCATCGGCCAGTGGGAGGAAGTAGCACATCATTCCATTGAAAGGGTTTTGGGAGGCGAGGATATGGTTGTAGAGTGCCCGCTCATAGAAGTCGGCGTACTCTGCCCGGGGCTCCCAGGTGAACAGATGCCGCGTCAACTTGAGCATGTTGTAGGTGCTGCAGGTTTCGCAGGTATTGGGCCCCAGAGCCTCGGAGAGTTTTGCCTTGGAGGAAAAGAACTCTCCGATCCCATTGCCGCCGATGACATAGGAGCGTTCTTTGACGACGGTGTTCCAGAAGAATGTGGAAGCCGTCTTTAATTGCTCTCGGCCGGTCAGTTCGTACTGTCGAGCGGCGCCGACGAATTTGGGAATTTGGGTGTTGGAGTGCTTGCCGTCGAGGTTGTCCAGGCGTTGGGAGGCTGGACCGAAGACTTCCATATGATTGAACCGTAGCGCGAGCTGGAGATACTTTTTTTCTCCCGTGAGGGCGTAGAGGTTCGCCAGCGCCTCGTTGATGCCGCCGGGCTCGATCTCGAGCATCTTCTGCATCTGATCGTCGCTGAGATTGTCACAACCGGCTTTTGCCCAGTCCCCAAGTTTGCGGGCGATTTGAAGTGCCTGCGGGTTATCGCAATAGATATACACATCGAGGAGGCCGGCCATAATTTTGTGGATTTGGTACCACAGTCCCAATGGAGCTTCGCTGCGGGAGGTGAAGTTGTCGGGCTTTGTGTGCACGTAGCCGGTGCCCAGTTTATCCTGGCACTCGCCGAGGCCGGCGACGACTTCGTCGGCGCGCAGCTTGAGTTGGGGATCGCCCGTGCTGGCATACATCATCGCGCAGGCGGAAAGATAATGCCCGACGAATTCGGCGCAACTCACGCGACCCGGCGTCATCCACCCGCCGTAGGGCTTCGCCACGGAAGGCAGGCCGGCGTTGAGCCGAAAGCTATGGAGCAGCCGGTCGGGCTCAAGGGTGAGAAGGTAGTTGTGGTCCAGCTCCATTGCATGGCGGAACGGGCCATCGAGCAAGCGAACGTTTTGCAATGGGAAGGGTTCGGCCTGGAGGGTTATGGCCGGCGAGACTTCGAGATGGGTTTCGACTTCGGCGGGGATTCCTGAGGCCGAAGCGAAGAACGTCAGGACGACAACAATTGCGTGGATTATTCTGAAACGCGAGGGTGGGAGCGGGGATGAAACGCTCATCGATTTCTCTGCTTATTTGAAACCCGATCCTTCTGGGAACTTATATCTGTTTTTATCTCAGCTTGGCCAAAAACCGTGAGCGTTATATTTACCCTGCGTTCAAAATGCTTCCCGCCGGCAACAGGCCCAGGCCGGGCTCTTGAAGTTGTTTCAAAACCTCGCGCGGGCCCTTAAAAGTTACGGCAGCATTTGAGGCACGAGGGCCGACGGCAAGGGGATGACGACGCCGGCGTCGGTCTGTTGGCCCGGGCCGGCGGGGACGCCGATGATGACCGTGACGCCCGAGTCCTTCAACGTGGGATCGGTGAGGAGGACTTGGCGGGCAAGATCCGCTTCGGCGGGCGGCACTGAGACGCCGTTGTCATCGACGACGGCGTGAATGTTGACCCGATCCAGAGCGGCTTTGACTAACTGCGGAGCGGGCGGATGGACGGGCCGGGCTTGTTGGTCGACCTGGATGAACTGGGACCAGACGGCAACGGGGAGGACGGCGCGGGTGCCGCTGAGGTTCCCGCCGCTGCCGCCTGTTTGTGACGATTGGCAACCGAATAATGTCAATATGAAAAGGCCAAGGATTGGGAGGTTTATTGGTCGCATGATGAGTTTTTATGGCCTCTATCGGGGTCGAACACTACTCGAATTCCTTTGGGAAAACCACAAATCTCACCCGAGCGCGGCACAGAATCCGGCACAGTTGATGCGCGCCAACCTGCCACGGATGAAATAATCGATCAAGATTTTCAGTCGTTGCACGACGCGTGGCCGACGCTGCCAGCCGCCGTAAAGGCCGGAATTTTGGCGATGGTGCGCGCGGTTAAACAAGATCGCTCGCCGGTGTGATAAACTGCGAAGGACCGCCATGGCAAAAAAGTCGCGCCGAAATTCTCTCATTGTCGCCCGCCCGGATTCGTACGACACGATCCTGGCGGAAGTGGTTGAATTGCTCGAAACGGCCCGCCGCACATCGGTACGTGCGGTCAATGCAGTCATGGTATCCACATACTGGCAGATTGGGCGGCGGATCGTCGAATCAGAGATGCGGGGCAAGCATCGAGCCCAATACGGCGAACAGCTGATCGATCACCTCTCCGCTGGCTTAACCGCTCGTTTCGGCAGGGGTTTTTCGCGCCGCGCGGTTTACCAGATGCGCGCCTTTTACCAGAACTATCCACCGATTGTGCAATTGCCAACTGCACAATCCGCCCAAGAACCGATCCCGGCAATTGTGCAATCGACGATTGCAAAATCTTCTCCGGCGAAAATTCCTCAATTCCCGCTTCCTTGGACGCATTACGTTCGTTTATTGTCCGTTGAAAATCCTCACGCTCGCCAATTCTACGAGACTGAAACACTCCGCGGGGGCTGGACGGTCAAGCAACTCGACCGGCAGATTGACTCGCAGTTTTACGATCGTACGGCGCTTTCCCACAATAAAGCCGCGATGCTGACCAAACACAATCGCCGCCGGCCCGAAGATGCCGTCACAGCCGAGGAGGAAGTGAAAGACCCGTTCCTGCTCGAATTCCTCGGCCTCAAAGATGAATACTCCGAAAGCCAGCTTGAAGAAGCCCTGATACTCAAGCTGGAAACTTTTTTGCTCGAACTCGGTAACGATTTCGCCTTCATCGGGCGCCAGCGCAGATTGCGAGTTGGTGATACGTGGTATCGAGTCGATCTGCTATTGTTCCATCGCCGGCTGCGCTGCCTGGTCATCATCGACTTGAAGACCGGAAAATTTACTCATGCCGACGCCGGCCAAATGCACCTTTACTGCAATTACGCCAAGGAGCACTGGACGCATCCCGATGAGAATCCGCCCGTCGGCCTGATCCTCTGCACCCGTAGGGACGACGCAATTGCCCATTACTCCCTCGATGGCCTGCCCAACAAAGTCATAGCCGCGCAATACAAGACCACACTGCCCGACGAAAAGCTGCTTGCCGAGGAGTTGGAAAAGAGCCGCAGATTGCTTGCATCACGCCAGAGCTCGGCACTTGGGGCACAGGGTGGCCGCTATTAGTTCGGACTTTCGCAGAACGATATTATTTTGAGATTTGGCGGCCCGAAGACCTGAGCCAGCGGGCGGATCAGTTTCGTATCGTGCGTAGCAATAGAATCCACGCGGGATATTAATGCAAGATAGGTTAAGTCTGGAAGATCATTTGCCAGTTTCTTGTCGTTTAACTGGCAGGAGCGGGTTCCGTTGAGACGATAGCCTAAGGCCAAAAATGTT
>CAZCKE010000233.1:0-6976 GCA_964499005.1 uncultured Tepidisphaeraceae bacterium | reverse complement strand
TAGCCGAAGCGAGGACCGTCAACTGCTGGAGCTCTACATTCCGGAAGTCATCATGCCCAAACGCGGCAAGCGCAATAGCCAGGAACAGGCGCGGGAGCAGCAGCGCAACTTTGCGGCGCTACGACGCAAGCACAACGCCATTGAATCGGACCTCAACGCTTTGGAGCACCATGGCTTGGATCGTTGTCCTGACAAAGGCTTGCCTGGTTTCAAGCGCTACGTGGGCTTTGGCGTGCTGGCCTACAACCTGCACCGGATCGGCCAGCGACTGCTGGAGCGCCGACACCGGACCGCATGGACAAAAGTGCTCTGCGCCTGAAAAAGGCGCGTTTCGTAACAACTGAGTGAGCCAAGACGGTGGAAGGTCGCCAAAAATGTCCGCTCACGGGGCCGCAGCTTCAAAAACAACAAAAACGATCAGCAAAGAAACCCGGAAAGACGAGT
Source organism: uncultured Tepidisphaeraceae bacterium (assembly GCA_964499005.1). Classification (GTDB taxonomy): domain Bacteria; phylum Planctomycetota; class Phycisphaerae; order Tepidisphaerales; family Tepidisphaeraceae; genus CAZCKE01. The sequence continues at coordinate 6,532 of CAZCKE010000233.1, read as the reverse complement.
GTTCTGACCTTGGAACGATTCGATTTTAAAAATGTCAGTTTTCTCTCAGACACTAACTAGCCCGCGTTCATCCAAGCCGATGTTACGGGCCTTTCATGAAGACGAAGCCCGAACGGTTGTCTAATCGGAAGTATTACCGACCAAGCGGCCATACTAACTGGCCAGTCTTCTTACCGAATGCGTTGCTGACTTTTTGCGGCAGCGTCATTGGCGCATGGCTGCTGGCCTTCCTGTTCAGGCACGGCTTTTACTTTGTGCTAATTATTCCGATCCTCTTTGGTCTGGCCATGGGCGGACTCGTTATGTTGGCGGTGAAACAGGGTCATTGTCGCAGCCGCTTTGTCGGAGCTGTGCTTGGTGTAGTTGCTGGGTTGCTGCTCCACCTTGGTTATTACTATTTCGACCTTTGGCACACGATTCAGGTAGGGCCACCGGCAATCACCATCCTGCCCAACTACATCCGATTCCGACTGCACACGGACAGGTTGCGTGACACGCATTCTGGAAGTGACAAGGATGATCACAATAGCCCTCGGTCTGACGGCTTTTACATCAATTGCGTGATTTTCCTCGCGGAGATGGGCATCGTCCTGGGATTCGTTGCAGGTGCCGGGTACCGCCGCGCTTCCAGACCTTACTGCGAACGGTGCCGTCGCTGGATGGAGCGAAGCATCACACGGTTTGACCCCTTGAAATCGGACGCGCTTTTTGAAGCAATCAAAGCAGGGTCAGCGTCGTCATTGGCATCTCTAACCGGCACTCCAGAATTCTCGACAGTGCCGAATGCAAGCCTTGCGCTCGACTTTTGCCCGTCACTCAAGGGGACCGGGTCGCATGAATGCCCTGCCTTTGTTTCAATCAAACGAATCGACCAGAATCCGAAAGGCGCTGCCTTCGATGCATTTGATTCTGCAAAAGGCAAGTTACTAGTCCGTTTCGCCCAAGCTCACGCGGAAGAACTTGCATCACTCGCGTCTCGTTTCCCGTTCCTCGCTACTTCCACTCGGGCAGCCACGCAGCCGCCAGTCATTCCGCCGGTCACCCTTCCTCCGGGTCCTGTGCTTGCGCATCACGTCGAAACGAAGACCTTACCTCCTGAGTTCTCAGGTCGCATTCTCTCGCGACGCAATGTTCTGATTGGAAACGCGCTGAGCTTTTCCCTCTTGCTTGTTTTTTTCGGCGGCCTCGGGCTCGCATTGTGGGGCGCGCTTGCCGCGTTTCCGGACCATCCGCCACCTGAAGGCGTCAGTCCTACGGCAAAAGTATTCGGCATCACGCTACTAACTATGGGCCTTTCCTTCTTCGTATTCGGAGCGTTGTTGGGTGTTACGAATGTAAACCTCTTCTCAAATCGCCGGCTGCGCAAAGTCACGCGCCGCGAGTTCAAGCGTCGTCCGGCAAATCTCGTTGAACCCGACTCTCCCCATGCGCGTTTTGTGGAGGTCGTTCCAAAGTTGAATTGGGGAAAGATGATGCTGGAAACAGCGACGGATGTTGGTTTCCTCGCCATCGACCACCAACGTGGTCTGGTTCTCTTTGAAGGCGATAAGGAATGTTACCGGATTCCGGTGCAGTCCATCGCGTGGTGTGCGGCGGAAGTGTATGTGCACGGAGAAGGTACTCATGGCGCGACGCGCCTCTATTATGTCGTCGTCCGGGCGAATCATCCCACACAATTCTGGGAAGCGCCTTTTCGCGTCCGCATGGGCAACGGCTTGTTCACCCGGCGACAACAACGCCGTGCAACAGAACAACTATTGAAGGAAATTAACGAGTTGAAAGCCGCCTTTGAACCGAAGCCATGATGCTCACATGCGCACTGATTTCGATGTGCGCGTTCACAACCAGCCGCTTAATGCGCAAACCCTCGCCGACGTAAACGTTATTCTCATTGCCAACCCCAGTGACAAGGCTGTCGGCACGAACCCACCGCCGCCGCACGTTTCCGCAAAGGACATCTCCGCGCTCACTCGCTACGTCGAGCGAGGTGGGGGCCTCATCGTCATGGGAAACCAGGAGAACCACAATCTGGAGATTGCGGACACGAACAAGCTCCTTACTCGCTTCGGTCTTCAATTCACCAACCTTTACACCGACGTGAAGAAGCTCGCATTGCCGAAGGAGACGCCCATCATCGGCGGATTGCGCTGGGGTTATTACACCGGCAACCTCGTCCTCATTACACCGAACCACCACGCATACCCGCGTCCGCTGGTTCTCAATGACCTCACGCAAAAGCCTTTGAGCGGCACTCGCGACACGCCAGGCGCACTGATGGCCGTGGCCGAACCGGGCCGTGGCCACGTTGTCGTGGTGACAGATTCGGGCTGGCTCATCGAAGACGCGTTAACCGAGAAAGGCATTGGCGGCGTGGTAGTCAAAGACCAGGACAACTGGGAAATCTTCCGTCGCCTCGCCCACTGGGCTGCCGGTTCAAAGACGAAGTAACTTCGACTTTTTGACCGGCTGGAGCATTTGTACTTTGCCCCATTTTCTTCTTAAGAATTGAACTAGGGAAGACTCATCCAGAATTGGGACGCCAGATAATTGGAGTAGGTAGCGTGTTTCCAACTGGCGTTGAGTTGTTTGTTGCGGATCCGGCGCTTTTTTGGACTTCTCGCATTTTAACAGATTTAACGCCAGTTGGCGCAGCGTCGTCGGGTGGAATCATCACAAGGCACGAAATCTCAAGTTGTTACTCTTATCGGCCTTCATGGCGAGCTTTGATCCAATGGATCGGGTGCAGTACGTAGAAAGTCATAACGCTTTCTAATTTCTAACCGCCGTCGTTTGCAAAAATTCGAAAATGAACGAGGGTACTCCAGTTGCTAGTTCTGCTGTACGAGAAATGGTGGCGCGATGAAGTTGTTCAGACCGAAACGAAACGGAGGTGTAACAGTCGTCTTTCCCAGTCGATGGTTGCATGGCGCTGGTTTCGTTTGCGGATATAACCAAACTTCCACCCCCTTTGACATCCAATCGGCGGCTAATGGTCACACGCACCGATCAACTTTTGTTAACGCTGCATCTCATTGGCTCGGTTTTTTGTCCACCGCTGTTGTTCTTAATGTTCTTGAAGTACAAGCGGCCGACCAGGGGGCAAACTTTCAGTACAGCCCTTCAACGGCATCAATTGAGTCACCCGGTGAGGAAGCGGCCGCGTTCTGGTCGCGGTTCAAGATTACGTTTGACGAGCGTACCGACGAAGTTTTCGCGGATAATTTTAGCCCGTTTAGCGCTTTGGATTGGAGCTTGAAGCTGGCGGACAAAGATTCCCAGCAGCTTCGCGAACGCATTCCGGACGCTGCTCGCAACGCGCTCTCAAAATCAACTGTGGACAGTCTTCGTGAAGCATCGTTGGAACTTCCTTTGATGTTATTCCTCAAAGATCACCAAAATTTCCTGACGGATATCCTTTTGAACTCATTGGGCAACGTTCAAGAGGAAGCAGTCTCACCGCTTGGCTTGTCTTACCGGGCTTCAGAGCGATCATGGTGGGAACGTTTGTCAAACAGCCAGCCCGTAAATTACGGCATCCGTCCGTTGAGGACGAATCCTTATGCATTCCTGAGTATGAGTTTTAAGGACGACGGTGAGGTGTTTCTGTTGGCCAATGCACGCTACTATTACGACTCGTTTAGGGATCACCGTTTTGAACTCGCGTTGTCCGTGCCGTTGGCACAGGGGTTTTCTTTTGATGTCGGCTCTTCATATGAGTTTGGCCAGCACGACGAGCAAAAGGGACTGGTTTTGAAACTCTTTAAACAACTCAAGCACGGAGGCGTCGTGCATGCCGGCCTGGAGGCGAAACGCAGTCCGCTGTTGTTTGCCGGAATCACTCTGCCGCTTTGAGGAACGCAAAAGCGCGTAGTAACAAAAGCTTTGTCCCGGAGCGTAGCGCTGAAACGCTTCACTGGATTTGCTCGACCTGATCGGCGCGAAATTCTAGCGTTGTCAAGTGACACGAGTATTTCTGCTCCTGCTGGTGGCGGGAGTGACAGGTTGCCAGACCGCCAGCTACTATAAGCAAGCAATTCAAGGCCAATACGAGGTTCTAAAAAGCCGGCGACCGATAACCGAGTTGATCGCCGATCCGCAAACGGCGGCAACACTCAAAGAGAAATTTCAATTCATCCTCAGGCTTCGCAGCTTTGCCGAGGCCGAACTTGGACTGCCGGTCAATGGCCATTACCAAAGTTACGTCGATCTCCATCGTCCTTACGTGGTTTGGAACGTGCATGCGGCGCCGGAGTTTTCGTTGCAACCCAAGACGTGGTGGTATCCGGTGGTCGGCAGCCTCAAGTATCGAGGTTATTTTTCGGAACAGGACGCCAGACGCTATGCGGATGCCTTGGCCGGAAAGGGTTTTGATGTTTATGTGGACGGTGTGGAAGCTTATTCCACGCTCGGTTGGTTCAGAGACCCGGTTTTGAACACGTTCATCAATCACAGCGAACCGGAACTGGCGGAAACCATTTTCCACGAACTGGCGCACCAGCGGGAATTCGTCCACGGCGACACGGACTTCAACGAAGCATTCGCTACGACGGTGGGACAGGAGGGAGTGCGGCGGTGGCTTCTGGCATCGGGCGATTCCGTCGGTCAGGAAAAATATCAGCTTGCGCTTGGACGCAACGAACAATTTGTGCATTTGATCCAGGCAACCCGGCGCGAGCTTGAATCGCTTTACAACGAAGATAAATCCAGCAAAACAGCCAACACGTCAACGATCGCAGTCGGGAAACAGCAGCAAAAGGAGGCCATCATTGGCCGGTTGAGAGAGAATTACCGGCAACTGAGGGAGCAATGGGGCGGTTTCAACGGCTACGACAACTGGTTCGCACAAGAAATCAACAACGCGCAACTGAATACTGTAGCCACTTACTACGATTTAGTGCCAGCGTTCCAAAAACTTTTGCGGGAAAGCAACGACGACTTTGAAACATTTTATCAAAAAGTGCATGCTTTGGGCAAATTGGCAAAAGCAGAACGCCATCGAAAACTGACTGAAGCAAAAACTTCATCCGCAATTTGATCTTTCACGCATTCTCCAGATCGAACTGAACGCGGCCCCTATACCGTCCTTGCTGTTTCCATTCGGCTTTGGGCCAGAGATTCAGTTCCGGCTGAACGCAAGAGAAAGATTGTTATTTGATCACCGTCACGATACATAAGCTGCATGAAAATTAGTTCAACGTCCTGGTCATATCCTTTCACTGTCGCACTGCTCGCGCTGTTTGCCCGAACGGCATTTGCCGCTGATCTGCAATCTGACTCGGGGGCAAACACCGCCATCAAACCCGTGCCGCGCGAGGGGGGCTGGCTTAAACGGCACGAGGGATTTGTCGCGCAAGCCAGACAGGGCGGCATTGATATTTTGTTCGTCGGCGACTCGATTACGGATGGCTGGCGCAACCGCCAGCTTTGGAAAGAGCGTTATGTCCCGCTCAAAGCGGCGGACTTTGGCATTTCTGGCGATCGTACCGAGCACGTTTTGTGGCGTCTGCAAAACGGCGAACTCGATGGCATCAAGCCAAAGGTGATCGTGCTGATGATCGGCACAAACAACGCGGGCAAGAATTCCACGCCGGAAATCGTTGAAAGCATTACCGCAATAGTAAAAGAATTTCGCGCGCGTCTTCCGGAAAGTAAAATCCTGCTGCTCGGTGTTTTCCCACGTGACGCCCAACCGGGCACGCCCAATCGCGTCAAAATCAAAGAGATCAACTCGAGCATCGCGAAGCTCGATGATGGCAAACACGTGAAGTATCTGGATATTGGTGACAAATTCCTGGAGCCGGATGGAACGATGTCGAAGGAAATCATGCCTGACTTTCTGCATCCCAACGACAGGGGTTATCAAATCTGGGCCGACGCCATGCAGGAAACATTGACATCGCTGTTGAAGTAAAAGTCAAAAACATCTCCTGCGGTTCTTAAATATTCTGACTATGATTTGATGCGCTCAAGTGGCCGTCTCGTCACCAGAGCAATTGTGTCATTGCAAATTGTGAGCGCCGGTTTACCATCCCAACACACTTGAAAATCACAACCAATAGGAAAAGTACCATGAACCGTATTGCACAAACGCTACTGAGTATCATCGCCCTTGTTTCGACTACGACCCTTGCTGAAGAGCTAAAATACTCAATCGCGCCCAATTTCTTTGAGGAGAATCCGGGCGGCCAATCGCTCGGCCCGTGCCACGGCGGCGCCGTGATTGACAAGGCGGGCAACATTTACATCACCACCGATACGCCGCGCGGCATCGTGGTGTTCTCACCAAATGGGAAATTTCTGCGTGTCGTGGGGCCAACGCGCATTCACGGACTGGAGATTCGCGAGGAGAACGGCGTTGAATACATTTACGCGGCGCGCCCAACCGACCACGAGGTCGTCAAGCTCAAGCTCGATGGCGAGCAACTGTGGGCCATTGGATTTCCGAAGGACGCCGGTTTTTATGCCCTTAAACCAATTGATTCATTCAAACCTTGCGCAGTCACCGTTGCACCGGATGGTTCAATTTTTATCG
>CAZCKE010000232.1:3852-6991 GCA_964499005.1 uncultured Tepidisphaeraceae bacterium | reverse complement strand
ATGGCGTGCGTCTCCCGCTGCGAGCCGGATACGGCCACGGGCAATCCGGTGCGTGGGCTTGGCTTCCAATGGATGAGGCGGGGATTTTCGCCCTCGCGGAATTCCTTGACGCCGTAAAACTCGTCATTGCCGGCGCGTCGCGGTTTCATGTGGGCGCCGCTGCGTTCGGCGGAGCGGCAAAGCTGCAGAAAACGCCGGTTGACTCGCGCCATCGCCGGATAGACGAGGATCGAATCGCGCTGGCGGCGATCGAGCGCGCGCTTGATGAAGCCGAAGGGGAAACCGGTGGCGATTTGGTAATTATCCAGCCAGTAGAGCCCACGGCGTTGCGGGGTAACGCCGATGGTGACCAGCGCTTTCATCGTCGCCGCCGCGTGGAAAAGGTAGGCGTTGGGCTGACGAGTAAAGGCCTCGGCGCCGTCCAATTCCATAAGGCCGACCGACAAGCTGGGCCAAAAACGCTTGGCGTTGTGAAATTGGTATTGGATTCCAACCGTTTCGCCGACTACCCCATGATCCGGAAGCATCCGCTCGACGCGCAATCGTATTAGCACGAGCCTGCACAATGCAACGCTAATCACCAGCACGCCCAGCATCAGCCCGAAAACGCCAAAGAGGAGATTCGCCTGCGTGTTGATCGCGGCGAAACCCATGAACAGCATCATCGTGGTATAGACGACCCCGGTGAGAGAAAAATCGACCGAGGGAACTTTCTGAACCGGCGTCGGGAAATATGAAACGGCGTCGGGCTTGGGGTGAAGGTTGAGAAACCGAACCCAGAACGAAACTTTGGGAGGAGTTTCCAGCGGAGGCGCGTCCGGCAGAGGCATGGACGGCGTCACGATGGAAGCAGTGGACGACATAATGCTCCCCGCATAGTACTCACCGCGGAGCAGGAATCCGATCCAGAATATTCTGCAATGCCCGAGCCGTCGACGTCGCATCACCATTGTGAAGATACGTCTTGCTGATGACGCGATGGGCACAGCAGGGAATAAACAGTGATTTCACATCGTCGGGCGTCACAAAGTCCCGGCCTTCCAGCACGGCTGAGGCTTGGCACGCCTGCGTCAGCGCCAAAGCGCCGCGAGGGGAGACGCCCAGATGCAAAACTTCCTCATTGCGCGTGGCCTCGACCAGATCGAGGATGTAATCGACGATCGCTGAATCGAGCTTCACGGCAGGGACCATGTCCTGAATCTCGACCACTTCCTGACCACTCATGACCGGCCGAAGGCTCTCCAGAGCGGTTCGGCTGGGCTGGGTCGTAAGGATGCGATGCTCCTCCGTCCTCTCTGGATAGCCGACGGCGATTCGAAGCAGAAAGCGGTCGAGCTGATTTTCGGGAAGATAGTAAGTGCCTTCAAATTCGAAGGGGTTTTGGGTCGCGACCACCATGAACGGCCGGCGCAGCGGAAACGTCTGGCTGTCCATGCTGACCTGCTCTTCGCTCATGGCTTCGAGCAAAGCGGATTGGGTCCGCGGCGTCGTGCGGTTAATTTCGTCAGCCAGGACGATGTTGGCAAAGATCGGGCCGGGTTTGAAATCGAACCCCTGGGCCTGGGCATTGAAGACAGAGACGCCCAGCACGTCGCTGGGGAGCAGGTCCGGGGTAAGCTGGATGCGGTTGAATTTGCAGGCGATGCTGCGGGCCAGCGAACGAGCCAGGACGGTTTTTCCCACGCCTGGAACGTCCTCGATCAGGACATGACCGCGTGCCAGCAGGCCGATGAGCAGCAAGTCCACGGAACGGGCGTGGCCAAGAAAGACGAGACGGATATTGTTTCGCAACGATTCGACGGCACTGTTGGCCACAAGTTCACCCGAAAGAATATGCCTCCGACCATCAGGCAATGGACTGCGAGACGCCGCCCGGACCGTAGTTCACTTATTCTAGCAGCAAGTAAATCAGTTGTACAAAGACCGGAAGTTGCAGAGGATGCGCGAGAATTATGGCGATTGGAGCAGTAGAGGCGGTAAGTGAGGGAAATAGATCGCGGGATTATGGGTCTAAATTGACGTGCGTGATTCTCGAACACTTTTCCCCTCCCCTGGTACACCGGGGGAGGGCGAGGGTGGGGGCTTTTCTCGCGAGCCGCGAGCCCCCTCCTCTATCCTCCCCCGGCGTACCGGGGGAGGAGGTGAGAGGACAGAATGTTCGAGAATCACGCGCCCTCATTTAGCCACCGTCGGATTGCTTGGCTGACTAAAACGGGCTGCTCAAGCGTCGAGAGATGGGCTGCCCCGGGGATGATTACGATCTGAGAGCCTTGGATCAACTCGTGCATGCTTTGGGCCAGAGCGGGCGACGTCAACTCATCGGCTTGGCCAACCAGAATCAGGGTGGGAACCCGAATCGCCGGCAGCAACGGGGTGTAGTCTTTCCGGTCGCGCATCGCTAGGCTGGCATGTTCGATTGTCTCGGTCGAGCAGGATTCCATGATGGATTGAACTCGCATCATCAGCATGGCCGGTGCATGAGGTGTAAGCATCTTGGGCAGCATCGTTCGTGCGACCGCCACCGGGCCTTGGGATTTGGCCAAGTCGATCGTGATCTGCCGATTCATCTTGGCTTGGGGTGTATCGGCGCCTGGACGGGTGTCGGCGAGAATGAGGCCCAGCAGGTCGGAGGCATACTTTGCAACGAAGGCAAATGCGATATATCCGCCCATGGATAGGCCGCCAAGAATGCATGGGAGAGCATCGATTTCGCGCAGGAAGGCGTGAAGGTGGTCGGCCAACGATTCGATGGAGAATGGGCCGGCCTGGGGCGACTGGCCAAAACCGGGGAGGTCAGGGGTTATCACGCGATGGGTCGAGGCCAGGGACTCCATCTGGGGGCACCAGATGCTCTGATCCAATGGAAACCCATGAATTAGCACCATGGGGGCGCCTGAACCGCGCTGAGAATATTGAAAATTCAAAGGCATTTGCGCAAAAATCAATCGTCTTGCCAGCGTTATAAAATCCTAAAACAGAACCGGCAAGCGATGCGTTTATTGGGTGTGGGGGTCGTCTACAATCCCCCTTTAGCCCTCCAGGGAAGGGCGGTTATGGAAACTTAAGGCCGAATTTGAACCGGAACCAGCCCAAGTTTCGGGTTTTAATGAACCTGCCCCGCTGCGATGGAAACCAGGAG
>CAZCKE010000232.1:3099-3842 GCA_964499005.1 uncultured Tepidisphaeraceae bacterium | reverse complement strand
TTGATTGGGTGTGGGGGTGTATTAAAATTACCCTTTGGCCATCCAGGGATGGGCGGTAATGTGGACTTATGGCTGAGTTGGATCCGGACCGACCCAAGTTGACGGATTTCATGGACCTGCCGACGTTGCAGGAGATCCAGGACGGCTTCGCGTCGGTGGCCAACGTGAAGGTGACGATCACCGACGCCGAGGGAAACCTGCTCACGCAGGCGGCTCCGACGTCGGAATTTCTCAAACGGCAAAAGGCGATCGCCGAGGCGATCGATGCCGCTTCCAGCGGGCCGCAGCGCGAAGGGGCGGAATACGTCGCGCCGATCACCGTCAACAACCAGCGGCTGGGCACAATCCGCATGGCGGCGCAGGGAAACCCCATGCCTCCGGATGACGCCCGCCTTGCCGCGCTGGCTGAAAAATTGGGGGTGGATCTCAAACAGATGAAGCAGGCGGCATCGCAGCTCATGCGGTCCCGCAATGCCAGGCCGGCAGCCATTCAATTCCTCTATTTGATGGCCAACGCGATCGCACGACTGTGCTATCAGGAGTTTCAGCTTCGCCAGCGCATCAATGAGTTGACGGCGGTCTACAACGTCACCATGATGCTCGCCAACGCGCGGAATCTGGAGCGCGTTCTTCAGCGCACGGTGGAGGTGGTCGCTGATGTAATGGACATGCGGGCCGCTTCGCTAAGGCTGGTGGATAACGAGCATGATGAGCTGGTGATCAAGGCCGTTCACAACCTTTCC
>CAZCKE010000232.1:0-3089 GCA_964499005.1 uncultured Tepidisphaeraceae bacterium | reverse complement strand
GGTCCGCCTGAGCCAGGCGGTGATCGATCACGAGGCGCTGAGCCCCAAGGGGTATTCGTATGTCCGTAACATGGGGCAGGATTCCCGCGTCCATTATCCCGAGGAGGCCAAGCGCGAGGGGATCGTTTCGATGCTCTCGGTGGGAATGCGGTACAAGGGGAAAGCCATCGGCGTGCTGCGGGTTTATGCCGAGCACGAGCAACCCTTCACGCAACTCCAGATCGACTTGATGAAAGCGGTGGCTGCGCAAGCGGCCGCGGCGATAGAGAATGCGCGCCTGTATGACGAAGCCGAGGCGGCGCAGACGCTGGAGCGGCAGGTGGAAATGGCCGCGCAGGTTCAGCACCGGATGATCCCCAGTCACCCGCCGGACATGAAAGGGATCGACCTGGCGGCGGTTTATGTCCCCTGCTTTGAATTGGGAGGCGACTTTTACGACTTTATCGAGCTGCCCTACGACAATGTCGGGCTGGTGATCGCAGATGCCAGCGGAAAAGGAGTGCCGGCGAGCCTGACTATGGCGGCGGTTCGCGCGGCGCTGCGGGCGCAGGTGGATAACGTCTATTACCTCAACGAAGCGATTCGGCGGATCAATCTCATGACCGCCCGGGACAATACCACGGGGGAATTCGTCACCCTGTTTTACGGCGTGCTCGATGGCCGCAACCGCCGGTTCACCTATTGCAATGCGGGGCATCCGGCCGGATTGATCCTTCGCGGCGGTCAGATCATCGAATTGGTCAGCGACAACATGGTCCTGGGGATCGATCGCGATGAACAATACACCCAATCAATCGTGGACCTTCAGGCCGGCGACACGCTCCTGCTTTACACGGACGGTCTGACGGACGCGGCCAATTTTGAAAAAAAGCGGTTTGGCAAACAGCGATTGCTCGATGCATTTCGCGAGCCCCAGGCCACGGCGGAAGCGGTCACGGAGAATTTGCTGTGGCATATGAGACGCTTTACAGGCCTAACGGAGCGGACGGACGACGTGACGATAGTGGTGGCGAAAATAAAGTGAGAAGAACCCGAAATCCCGGTGACGAAAACTATCCTTCCCGCGCTGGATTCAAATGATACAGAAATATCGCGGCCGCCACGGCGACATTGAGCGAATCGGTGTTGCGCCACATCGGAATCGTGACGCGCCTGTCGCAATGTGCGATGGTGTCGGCGTCGAGACCCTGGGCCTCATTGCCGAAAACGACGGCAACGCGCGGCGGGGGCTCAAGAGCTTGAAGCGGATCGGCATCCGGCGCTGACATGGCGGCGATGCGCTGGAATTGCCAATCTCTGGCCAGACGATCCAAATCCAACAGCAAATCGCTCGAACGCACGATCGGCAGGCTGAAAATCGATCCCATCGACACGCGGATGCTCTGGCGAAAAAACGCGTCACAGCAATGCTCCCCCAGGATCATCGCGTCGGCGCCTAGCGCGGCTGAAATGCGGATCAAGGAACCGAGGTTTTCGGTGTTGGTGATTTGCTGACACACGGTGAGGATCGCGCGCTTGGGCAATGGCGGCACCACGGTGCCCAGCGTCGGCGACGGCGGGCGAATGCCGCAGGCCAGGACGCCGCTGTGAAATTCAAAGCCGATGATTTGCTCGATTAGTTCATCGGAGCTGACGAGCATCGGAGTTTGCGGAGCGACCAAGGGGGCGATGGCGTCGCGCTTTCGATCAGCAATCAATACGGATTCAACAGGCATGCGGCTGGCCAGTAGTCGCCGAACAACGTTTTCTCCTTCCGCGATAAAGCGATCCCCATCGCGCGCCAATTCCTTATCCTTGAGATTTCGATAAGGGCCTGCAAAAGGCTCGTCCAACGAGGAAATTTGGCGGACGTTCAATTGATTGTTCTGGGGATGCATTATTTCGGCATCTTGGCCAGGCATTCCTCTTTCGCCTTTTCCATCTCCGACTGGAAATCCGGATCGGCCAGCATGGCATTGGCAATCGCGGTACCCAATACTCGTCCCCCTTCCACGTCGCTGGGAAAATGCATACCGCCCAAGACACGGTCGTCGCCGATCTGGTGGGCCTGGGCCAGAATCACGTCGCGTTTGTCGGGGAACATGTGGGCGAGAATCAGGCCCGTGACCATCGCCCGCGTGGAGTGGCCGCTGGGAAATGAGGCGCTTTTTTCCAAGGGAACACACGGCTGAATGCGCGAATCGACCAGCGGTGGACGCTTGCGGCCGTAGAATTCCTTGGACGGATCGACAATTGCCTTGGTATCGACAAAGACCTGCTTGAACAGCTTGGCCGTCTCGGGCAAATCATCCGGATTGAACCACGAGCCCAGCGTCTGCGAAAAAGCGAATGCCGTCAGATCGACCTCCGATTGCGCCCGGGCAACTTCCTCGGGCGTGCGATGGGCCTGGAGCGCCAGCATCTGTTCCAACTCAAGCTTGGTCTGCTCCGAGCCTTCCGCGGGCGGCGCGGAGAGGAGCGATTTGAAATCAATCGCCTGCGGTTTGACGAATTTTGAATCGGCCGGGGCAAAGAATGCGGCGATCAGCAGAATGCCGCAGGCAAAGACGGCGATCTTTTGCAACCGCTTGGAATGGAGGGTGGATGTCATGAAGGCACCTTTGAGTTTATTGAAGTTTCAGAGCTTGATGGCCAATATCCCTGCGGTAATGCATCCCGTCAAAATGGATTTTTGACATTGCTGAATACGCGCGGCGCTGGGCGTCGGCATACGTATTTCCCAGCGCGGTGACGGCCAGCACGCGGCCGCCATCGGTCACGAGCGTTTTGCCCTCCCATCGCGTGCCGGCGTGGAAGACCTTGACATCCGGCATGCTGTCGGCCTGCTCGATGCCGGTGATCGGAATCCCCTTTTGAATCTCGCCGGGATAACCTTTGCTGGAGGCGATCACGCACAGCGCCGGGCGCGGATCCCATTTCAGCTCGATGCGGTCCAGACGATTTTCCGCGACAGCAAGCATCACCTCCACCAAATCCGATTGCAGTCGCATCATCAGCGGCTCGGTCTCCGGATCGCCAAATCGGCCATTAACTTCCAGAACCTTGGGCCCGTTTGGGTTACCATGACGCCCCCCTAGGCGGCATCGCCA
>CAZCKE010000231.1:0-6995 GCA_964499005.1 uncultured Tepidisphaeraceae bacterium | reverse complement strand
TTATTAACTAGAGAGATTCGGTTGGAGGGACCCGGCAGGGCCGGGCTTTCAGGGGTCCAATAGCATGGTCACGATCCGTTTTCAGGGTACCGCGCTTCAAGGGGAAATGAACGACAATGGCAAGAATGCGTACGAGATCGTCGTGGATAATGCCCCGCCGCAAAAGGTGCGGCCCGACAAAGGGATCAGCCTGGTTGAATTAGCCGAAAGACTCGCGCCCGGCGAACATGTCGTGCAGATGATCAAGCGCACCGAGGCGGGCGTGGTGGGTAGCCCGGCACAGTTCAGGAAATTTCGCCTCAGCGGCGGCGGGACGTTGCTGGAACCGCGCCGCATGAAACGAAAAATCGAAATCGTGGGCGATTCGATCTCCTGCGCGTACGGCATCGAGGCCAAGAACGAGCGTGAGCATTTTTCCCCGGGAACCGAGAATGATTATCTCAGCTATGGCGCCATCACAGCCCGGGCCATGGACGCGGAATACGTTTGCATCGCCTGGTCCGGCCGAAAGATGTGGCCCGACAACACGATGCCGGAGATTTATGATCTGTCCCTTCCCACGGAGCGCGGCAGCCAATGGGATTTTTCATCCTGGCAGCCGGACGTCGTGCTCATCAACCTGGGCACGAACGATTTTCATGAGATTCCAGATGAAAAGGGATGGACGGCGGCGTATGAAGCGTTCATCCGGCATCTCCGCGCCAATTATCCCAAGACGGTCATCTATCTGGCCTCGGGGACGATGATGTCCGACGACTGGCCGCCCAAGATCAAGGCATTGTCGGTCCTGAACCGCTATTTGGAAGAGATTCAGTCAGACCTCAAAGCACAGGGGGAAACACAAATACGCATCATCCATTTCGGCACGCAGGACGGCGCCAAGGACGGGCTGGGCGGAGATTGGCATCCGTCGATCACGACGCATCAGAAAATGGCCGCCAAATTTGAGGCCGCCTTGACAGCGGACCCAGGGTGGACCATCGACGCGAAATAAGAGCGGTTTGAAGCGGAGCCTCAAACGAACACGGCTCGCGTGGGATGCAAAGGCATTCCCACACGAGCCGCGCCGTTTGGAGGCTTATTGGAGCAGGCTTTGATCGCGATTATCCGACGACAGGGAATCGGAGATCAATGAGCTGGAGGCGAATGGCGAGGTTACGGCAGCCGCGGCAGCCGCATTGCTCGCCGCAGGCGCTGCGCTGGCGGACAAGACAGCGGGCACCACGGCGCTAAGGACCGCGGGCACGGGAGCGCCGATCGCCACCAGCACCGCCGCATTTCGCCGTTCCTGGAACGCCAGCATGGCCGCACTGACCGGGGCTCCGCTGAACAGGAACCTCCGAATGTTGGGCGCGGCGATGGTAAAGGCGTTTGAAACCACCGAGGTGGTCGCAAGGGTGGTGTTGTCAACGGCCAGGAGAGAGTAGACCCCGGCGATATTGAACGAAATATTGCCGAAGGTTGCGATGCCACCAACCATCGTCACAGTCTGAGTCCCTTGCATGGTCCCGTTCGCTGGGCCGCTAGCAAGTGACAACGTTACGCTGTCGGTAATGCTGGTGGCAACATTTCCAAATTGATCTTCGGCGCCAACTCTAATCGACGGCGTAATGACACCATCAACCCAATTGGATGTGGGTTGTTGAACAAAGCCGAGTTGCGTGGCGGTTGCCGCGACGATAGTAAAGGCATTAGATGAGACGGAGTCGGCGTTTGGAGCGCTGGCCAGCAATTCATAGGTCCCCGCAGTATCAATTGACAGACCGTTAAAGGTCGCAACGCCGTTGATAATAGTTGCCGTGACTACGTTTGATGGCTGCAACGGAACTCCGGTTGTCTGACTAAATGGGCTGATAGACAAAGTGACTTGTTGACCATTTAGTGCCGTTGGCGCATTCACGGTGACGGTGGAAATCGACTGACCAGCGACGGTGTTAGTCGGCTGAGTACCAAAGCTGAGCGAGCCGACGGCTGGATTATCTCCCTCTGTAATAGTATTCTGTTGATTAAGGTTTGCGCTGGCAAGATCATCGGTAAGAAAGTTGATCAGAGGAGCAAACGGTTCGCCCAAGCCCGTATTATTAAAGTTCGGTACTTTTGTGACATCTGGTATTGGCCCATTATTTGGCCATAATGGGAATACTTGATTTGCGGGGAAATTCTGCGCAGGAAGCAACGGATATACCCCGTTGCCTCCAGCGGGGCCCAATTCGGAGAAGTAGATGATATTGTAGATGGAAGAATCAGGGGTACCAAATTTAGTATTATCGCTGAAGAGAGAGGGTAAAGGCCGTTGAACAAATCCTTGTCCGGCGACAAACGTCGGTCGGGTTGACAAGCTGCGCCCCTGATCGACGATGGACAAATAAGCGGCCCATGCGGGGCAGGCGAGACTTGTACCGCCAATGACGGACCATCCTCCTTGAATGGTCGCAGTACCTGCTGGCGGTGTTGATGAATCAAAAATCCAGACACCCGAAGCGGGATCGGCATCCATCGATACCAAGGGTATGTGCCATCCCGGTGTATATGTTGTCCCGCCTCCGCCGCTACCGGTCCATGGGGCGCGAGTGAGAAGATTTCCACTTAGATCAATCGAGTTGGTTTGGCCCCCAACAGAAAATACATTGAGCGACGCCGAGGGATATTGGAGTTGTCCGCCCACATCACCGCTAGAAGCCAGAAAGGTGATACCGCCTGGATTGCCGTTAGCGTCGAGATGGCCCGTGGGTGTTTCAAAAAATCCATCATAGAGAAATGACTCGGCAAAATCGGCAACTCCCCAGCTATTGGAGACCACGACGACGCCGCGGCCGCCGGGACCATTGGGTGTGGCGTCTTCGGTCTGGGTAACCGTGTCCCAGTTTGCCGCAAAAACATTGGAATCCACCAGATCCAAAAGGCTATCAGACGGCGATTCGACCAGAAGAATATGAGCTCCAGGCGCGACCGCGTGAGCCCATTCAACGTCTAACGATGTCTCCAGTGCCCACCCGGCAATCTTGTCAGCAGGTTCACCTATCGTATTCTGGCCAGGACGAAGGGGCTGTACGGTGAGGAAAAAGTTCCCCTGGCCGTCTCGATTGCTAATACCCCAGTGGTCGTTAAAGACCTGTGAGTCATTGATAATCGTCGAACTCCCAAAAGCGTCCACGATGGCAATTGTCTGCCCCGTGCCATCGCCATGAATTACACTATTTCCGAGGTGAAAATTTATCGCATTGAAGCCGAAAGCCGTATTAAACATGAACGGATCAAGACTCAGCGGCGTTCCCACGATTCCTTGAAGGGGCAAAGTTCCTACCGGGAGAATGGGGGTGGGTATGATCGGGTTCGGCAGCGCAAAGAGGATTCGCGATTCAAGCGCCTCCATCGCCACCCTGCTTGCCCGAAGAAGGTCTTCCAGCCGACGACGATTGCTTACACGCAGCATAAAACGTCTCCTTGCGAATTCTCTTCAACAACTACAGACAGCAAACATGTCACGAAGGTTTAAAAATTCTTTGGGATCAAAAATCAAGTCCGGTGAGATCGACGTTGGTCAACCCAGGAACAAACCAACTCCCAACAAATCAATTCCCCGGGTGAAGCAACTACTGGATTGCCCACTATCGCTCCTCCAAAACCCGCCGCGGGCCGCTGTTGAACATCGCCCATTGTACTGACACCGCGTTTTAACACCAAGCAGATTTTAACCGATGGACATCACACCCGGCGCCGCCGCAAGTCGCTTAAAATTTCCAATACGCGTCGATCGCGAACGTGTATTGAGACTTGTGGGCGAAATCGAAAACAGCCTGATTATCCCAGTCACCTCGCAGTTCGGGCCGAATCGTCAGAGACTGAAACAGCGGGCTATCAGGCAAGGGGGTAATCGCGGCGCCAATCGTAAGTTCCCAATAGTTGAGGTCGCCGCCGCCAAAGCCCGTCGTGATGCCGTGAGCATCATGATAGAACTCGCCGCGAAGGTTCAAAGCGACGTGCTTTTCCAGGGCATATCGGCCATATGCGGCAACGCCCGCCCAGTTGGTCAGAGCGCTGGCATCGCCGTAAAGCACTTCGCCCGTAACCGAGAGGGGATCGGAAATTTGCAGCGTTCCACTGGCGTCGACGGTGACCCACCAGTCGGTATTGTCCGAGGGGCCATATGGTAGAACACCTTCGGGCCCAAAGATGACGCCGATCGTGCCGGAAAAGTTGCCGCTGACGACGTTGGCTTGGACGATGCCATCGATCGAGCCGTTATTGTCATGCAGACTCTGATTCCAGCCGCGTGAGATGCCTGCGGTGATGGTGGTCGTATTGGGGTTGGGAGCAAATTCATGATTTAGAGTGTAGCGGGCAAGGATGCCGGTCTGATTGACAGGAAGGCCATAAAAGAAATTGTAGACATGGGTTAAAAAAGCGGCAGAGGTCGGATCAATGTGCTCGGTGCCCAGCAGATCGTCAAACTTACCGGCTCGGATAAGCAGGCCATGGGTAATGGGCAGCGCGAAATCGACATACGCCTGGAAGATATCAAATTGATTGACCGAACCGCCTCCAGCGTGATTATTGTGGTCGAACAAACCATTGGAGTGAGTAAAGAACGGGTCGCGGCCGTAAGCGGCGTCAATCCGGAACCCGACGTCGAATTGGCCTTTGGATGTATCAGCAATGCGTTCGGCGGAGAGATCCACCTGGTTCAACATCAAGTCGCCTTTATTGGGGCCCGGGAAGAGGATCAGATCGCCCGGAGCTGTCATGGGACCTGTGATGTTATGCGTTTCGGTGGCGTCGTAGAGATAGCCGCCTTCGACGTAGCCGAAAACATTGATTCGAGCGTTTTCCAGAGCTTTGCCGACCCCGATTTTGTCCAGGCCGGTCATCAGAGCGCCCTCGCTGGCGGCGGGAGTAGCGGTTGCTCCTGTGGGAGTTGTGGGTTCTTCCAGGGAATCGGTCGAGTCGGTGTCCGCGGCGCGTGCGGCGCCTGAAATGGCCAGCATCGTAACGACGAGTGCGAGCCATCCTCTGCGATAGATCATATTGAATCCTCCACCAGTGAAGCCGGTCAACGCGCGGCTTGAAATTGACATCTGATCAAGACGGCAGCTTATCTGTATCGCCGCCGACTACTCGGCAAAACTCCACACAACTCTCCGCCTCAATTCGGCAGGCCCCGAAAGCTGGTCTCATGGCAAAATCGCGCGAGGAATCCGTTGGGGGCTAGCGCGATTGCCTTGGTACCCGCGATCATAAAGCGATCCGAGCGCCCGGCCAATGTAGCATTTGCGTTTGTCTTTCTCAAAATCTTCCAGCGCTGGTGACGGCTCGGTTGAAGCGCAAGTCCGTGGTGGTCCGATAGCTTATGCCGATCCATAGCCACATTTTCCGCTCAAATAGCCCGATTGCTAAAATAAATGACACAACAGGTTGTATATGGTTGGAATTATTGGCATATGGATTGTGGGGTCAGGGGCCGTTTGCTCGCAATTAAGGCTTTCCGGATCCAGGCAGATAGATGTAGATGCTGCCTCCTAAAACCGCCGCGGGGGATCGGTCGCGCAGGGCGACATACCGCTGCCGTTGCTCATCCGTCTGGTACGTGCCCTGTAACTCCGTGGCGCTGATTGCGATGGCGATGGGTTTTCCCGTTGGCGTCAATTCGTCGGGGGCTGCTTCGCTTCCAGGCAAGTTGATGTAGTGAATTCCGTAAAATCGCGGGTCAGCCGTTCCGAAATAACAGAGATAAAGTTGCCGATCCGCGTGTTCCTTTTGCCAGAGTGCCAGAGCCGGCAGATCCTGTCCCCAATCGATATTGGAATCCGTCAGAAGCTTCAATCCACCGCGCTCCCCTCCGGCGGCGACATTGAAGAATGGAATAAAATTCGGATAAGCCATAAAGGTCTCCACCGACAATCCGGCCAGAAGCGCGACGCCAACGGCAGTGATCGTTCGGGGCCATCGCCGCCGCGCCGCAATTGCGGCAACACCGATCAGAATAAACAGGAACGGATAGATCGGCAGTACGTGGCGGAATCCCACGTCGAGGTTGGAGTTCATCGCCAGACACAAATATGTTAAAGGCAAAATCGCACCGGCGCAGAGTGCCCAACCGTATTGTCTGGCTTTTGTGCGCGTCACTTGCCACCCTCCATATGCCAGCGACAGAATGACCGCGATAAGGGTCGTTAATGGCGTTTTGAACACAATCGCCAACGGGAAGTAATACCACCAGCCGGTCAGACGATAATCCCCGCAGAGAAATTCGCGCCGCACCAGCGCAGTTGCATCAGTGTAAAGCAAGCCAAACAACCAGCTCTGCGGGAAGAGGCGGCGGTGGTCCATCCATTGAATGAGTCGAATCGCGGGGTCCGGCTTCCAGGCCGCCATCCATTGAGGGTCGATGGAACTGTTCCATGACAGATGATTTGCGACGATGTATTCCCCGGCGGCGCGGACTTTGAGGAGATGATTCAAATCAAATTCGCCTTGGCCATCCGGCGTGGGGGCGAAACGAAATTGATAAACGGCCCAGATCGACAGATACGCTAACAGCCCGGCCGCGGCGAGAATGGCCGCAGCGCCGGCGAATTTTTCGAGGCGGCTCCGCGCCATCCACTTCAGGATCGGCCAGTCTCCGGCAATCCATATGCGACATGCCAGCGCGATCAGGAGAATTGGAACTGCCGCGATGCCGGACAATTTAATGGTGATGGCGACTCCCACCAGCACGCCAACGGCGATACAGCGCGCCAAGGTCGCCCGCTCGCCGATGAGCCAGAGGGCGGCCATGAACAACATGAGCGCCAGGGTGACAGGCACGTCATTTTTCACCAGCGCAGAGTGGGCTAAAAAATTAGGGTCGAGGCTGAAGGCCGCGGTCGCGATCATGGCGGCCCAATGTCCCGCCAAGCGCCATGACCACCATGCGATGGTGACGCCGAGCATGACGCCGATCAGGGCCATTCGTTTCCGCGCCGGCATTAATCTTGGCGACGATATTCCGGATGGCG
>CAZCKE010000230.1:0-7026 GCA_964499005.1 uncultured Tepidisphaeraceae bacterium | reverse complement strand
CTAAATGGGCGACCACGATTCTGAAACGCCGTGAATAGCACGCGTCGCACGCGACGCGGCTAAAAAGTGAAGCATGTGTTCCAGAATCGCGGATGGTTATTTAGGGCCTGTCTGATGAATCGGCCAGGCCCTAGCAACGTCATTGATTCCTTAAGACTGGCCGCGCCCCCGCCGCTTTCGTTACCATGTTGGCATGAAGCGCTCTACGTTTTGTACTCTGCTGCTGTTTCTCCCGCTCCTGGCCGTCACCGGCTGCTCGAGCCACTACGATGTGACCGTCACCAACCGTATCGAGGACCCGGTCACGATCTGGCTCACCAAATACGACGGCCCGTACGAAGACGATCTGCTGCCTCCCGAGGAAGTCGCCATTGGCACCACGGATTCCCATCGCCTTGGCGGCGTCATTATCAAGCCCGGCGAAACCGCCAACGCCAAGGTCGACGGCAAACCGAGCAGGAGCAATCCTGTCGTCCTGCGCGCCTACCGCGCCACCGATTTGAATCACATTCTGGCAATCAGCCCGGGCAACCCCAAGCGCATCGACGTTCCCTTGAACCCGGGCATCACGGACATCGACCTGGTCATCGAGGACGGCGAATTTACCACCGAGCCGCATCGCTCGGCGCCGCATCAATAGCTGCCGCGGAGCTCCCATGTCCTATCAGCAACATCAGCAGGAGGCCCAAAAAATCATCGCCCGCTGCGCGGTCATCACGCTCAGCGACACGCGAACGCGTGAAACCGACGCCAGCGGCAAGCGAATCGATGAATTGCTGAGCGCTGCCGGTCATAGCGTCACCGATTACCGCGTCATCCCCGATGACCCCGACCGGCTGCGCGACCTGCTCGACCAGTTTCTCGGCGATGACAGTATTGACGTGATCCTCACGAACGGCGGTACCGGTATCAGCCACCGAGATCAGACGATCCCGGCACTGGAATCGGTGATTGAGATTCCGCTCCCGGGCTTCGGCGAGCTATTTCGCATGCTCAGTTATCAGGAGATCGGCAGCGGCGCGATGCTCAGCCGCGCGATCGCCGGCATCGCCAATGGCCACCTGATCTTCGCGATGCCCGGCAGTATCAAAGCCGTCGAACTGGCGATGAGCAAGCTCATTATTCCCGAGCTGGCGCATCTGATTCACCAATTGCGCAAATGATCCATCTTGACTCCCCCCGCGACTTCCCTACGATTTGTGACGCGATTGGCCCGGCGCCCCCTTCGTCTAGTGGCCCAGGATATCTGGTTCTCAGCCAGAGGACAGGGGTTCGACTCCCCTAGGGGGTACTTTGGAAAATCCGAATGACATAACCCGAGTGACGAACAAGACCAATTTCGGACCATCGTGATCGTCATTCCAAATTCGTTGTTCAGTTCGTGCCCCCTGCGTTTAACGCAACACCCAATTGTTCGAGCACCAGCGACACGGTCACGTTTGCATCCAGATATTTTTCGGCACATGCCACGGCATCAATCGCTCCACATGCCCGTTCCAGCACGTTGACATCCGCGCTCTCCGTCAAGCGTTTCCGCAGGCGCTGAGCCGCGACGGCCAGGAAGAGTCCTATGCCGTTTCGCATCGCCCAATCTTTGCTCGCCAGTTCGTCGCGCTGCAGCGCCTTTTCGGCTTGTTGCTCGGCCGATTTGCGAAGCATTTCCGGCAAATCCGCCGCTCGCTGTCCCGCGAGAATCGCATCCATCGCGGCGCCGACCGACTTGGCCGGCACCAGCGCTTCATCCTCAATCAGCCGCAGCGCCGCCCCGAGGGAACCATCGGATAATTCCGCCGCCGTTGCCGCGATTTCCTTGTTGATGCCGCGTTTTTGAAGCTGTTCGCGCACCAGTTTCTCATCCAGCGATGCGAACCGGATCACCTGGCAGCGGCTCCGCACCGTCGAAAGAAGCTGGCCGGGCTCGGCGGCGATCAAGATGATCACGGTCCGACCCGCCGGTTCTTCAAGGGTCTTGAGCAGCGCGTTCTGCGCGGGCGCCGTCATCAATTCCGCCTGTTCGATGATGAAGATTTTCCCTTTGCCCAAGACGCTCTTGCGCGACGCGGGAAGCGTCAATTCCTGCCGGACGACCTCGATGGAAAGCTGGGTCGCCTTGCTGGCGCCCGATTTGTCGTGCACGCGAGCCAATTCGCGAGTGATGACGTGATAATCGGGGTGCGCTCCCGACGACATGGCCGTGCAGCTTGGGCACGATCCGCATGCATGGCCTCCTTTGGGCCGTTCGCACAGCAGCAATGCGCCCAGAGCCATCGCCGTCGTCGCTTTGCCAATCCCCGCAGGCCCTGAAAAGATCATCCCATGAGCGAGCCGGTCCGCCGCCAAAGCGCGGCGAAGCTCTTCGATCGCTGATTCCTGGCCGAGGATGTCCGTAAAGCGGATCATTTGAGCGACTCCAACTCCCTCATGACGTTCTCGTGCACCTGCTCGATGGAGCCGCCGGCATCGATGATGCGATAATTCGATTGGCCCTTGGCCTGTTTGAGATAATTCTTTCTCACCTGCTCATGATACGCCGCTGATCTCAATTCGATCCGGTCCTTCTCCGCGCCGGCGTCGGGATCATCGGGAAACAGGCTGAATTTCGGCCGGACCCTGGCGCTGCTGATCAAGACGGGCAGATCAAAGATAAACGTCAAATCGGGCCAGCGTTTCACCACCGCGATATCCCCCACCTTGCGAATTTCCGCCGCGGTCAGGCCGTCGCCTCCCAGTTGATACGCGAGCGTGCTGGAGATGAAGCGGTCGCTGATGACGAGTTTTCCCTGATCCAGGGCGGGGCCGATGATTTGTTTCATCATTTGGGCGCGGGCGGCCATGAAGAGGAGCATCTCGCAGCGCATCGCCATGTCCTTGCTTCGCGGCGAGAGCAATATTTCCCTGACCTGCTCTCCAATCTCCGTCGTGCCCGGATCTCGCACGAGCAGCGTCGGCAAGCCTGCTTTCTCCGCGGCTTCATGGACCATCCGCGCCTGCGTGCTCTTGCCGCTTCCTTCTCCGCCATCAAATACGATGAATTTTCCGCGAAGATGATTCACGTGTCGGTAGAAAATAGCGTTGTCGCGGCGAATTTCCACCAACGGCCGGACAGGGTCTAATTATCGCTGAAAAGCTGGTCGAGAATTTTCTCCACCGCCGAGGGTTGATCCGGCCGGATGGTCAGGTCCCATGCCATGTTCCACTTGCAATCAGCGGGCTCAAAGCCCTGCTCCTGGAGATGCTTGGCCATGTCCGGCATATGGGCAGCCCCGTAAAAGATCGCGATTTTTTTCTTTCCCGTCGCCAGGGTTTGCGACAGCACGGCCAACGCCGCCTTGTTTCGCTCCGTGAGGATGACGCTTCCGCCCGGTCCATCGAGCCCCATTGCGGTCGTGTCCATCTGCCCCATCTGCTTGGCGATCACCACCTTGATCTGCCGCTCCATGTCCGGCCGGGTAAACATCTTAACCATGTCCTGCATTGTGGGCTCATCGGCCGGCTGCGTTGTCGGATCGTTAAAGCTCTTGAGTATCTGCTTGATCATGATCTGTTCAAATGTCTCGCCCCGCTCCTCTTGCATTCGCTCGAACGTCTCCTTGTCCATGTCGGCGTGAACGAAATTGGGGGCCTGGTAATCCACATCATCCAATTGGAAATCCAGATCGAGGGCGCTTTTGAGGAAGAGTTGAAATTCGCTGATGGCGCTTTGCGATTTCTCCGCGTCGCCAGGGCCCGGCGGGGCCGCGTCCTTCGATTTCACCAATTCGTACAGCACCGCGTCGTATCCCTTGAAATCCTTATTGAGCTGGTCGTAATACGATTTTTCCCCGATATGCACCGCGGCGATGAGATGGACTTCCACTCCCGCGGCATTACGAAACGCCATGTCTGCCGTCTGGAGCGCCCCGCCTCCATGGCCGTCATCGACAAACCGCATGAACGCCGCCGGCACGCTGGGCCGCGACGTCGCATCCTCCCCCCTTGCCGAGGCACAAACGCTCAAATAAACGATCAACAATGCCGGGGCAATCAGCCGTTGAATCCGCATCGTGCACCGCTCCTGTAATGCCGCACCATTATAGCTCACCCAAGACCCCTGGGCATCCAACCGTGCCATTCCCGTCCCTCCTTGACCCACCTTCGGACCCCTCATAGATTTCGCTCATGGCGTCTGATGAATACGACAAGCTGAAAGACCAGTTCCAGCAGCTATTTGGAAAAGGGGGCAAGCTCCACATCATCCGGGCTCCGGGCCGGGTAAACCTGATCGGAGAGCATACCGATTACAACGACGGCTTCGTTTTTCCCATGGCCATCGAGCCGCAGGTCTCCATCGTCTGCCGTTCGCGCACGGATAATGTCGTCAAAATCTCCTCCACGGTCTTTCCCAACGAGTTCGTGGAATTTTCCATCCAGAAGAAAATCGAGCGATCTAAACCGGCGTGGGGCAATTACGTCCGGGGGGTCGCCGCTGGTCTGATCGCCGCCGGGATTCCCCTTGCCGGGATGGACGCATTGGTGTGCAACAGCCTGCCAGTCGGCAGCGGGCTTTCCAGCAGCGCGGCCGTCGAGGTCGCGACCGCCCGCTCGCTTCTGCGTTTGATCGATTCAGAGATGGAATCGCAGCGGGTCGCCCTGATCTGCCAGAAGGCCGAGCACGATTACGCAATGGTCCCCAGCGGGATCATGGATCAGATGATCGTCGCCTCGGCCAAGGCCGGCCATGCGATGCTGTTGGATTGCCGAGGCCTGTCCCAAAATTTCATCCCGATCGACTCGATGGATTTGCGGGTCGTCATCGTGAACAGCATGGTGCGCCACGAGCACAGCGGCGGCGAATACGCCATGCGACGGCGGCAATGCGAGGAGGGCGTCGCCGCTCTGAAGCGCGCGCATCTAGCCATTATCGCCCTGCGCGATGTAACCCTCCAGCAGGTTGAAGCGGCGCGGGCGCAAATGAGCGAGTTGGTTTACCGCCGTTGCCGCCACGTCGTCAGTGAAAACAATCGAACGACGCTGATGGCGGCGCATCTCTCCGAGAAACACTACGACGAAGCCGGCGAATTGATGGTCCAAAGCCATCAATCCCTGCGCGACGATTACGAAGTCAGCTGCCCCGAGCTTGATTTGCTCGTGGACGAATCGATGAAAGTCAAAGGCATCTACGGCGCCCGGATGACCGGCGGCGGCTTCGGAGGCTGCATCGTCGCCCTGGCCATTCCCCGCGCCGTCCCGAACCTGACCAAACATCTCCACAGTACCTACACCGCCAAATTCGGCCGGCAACCGCACGTGTTTGCGACAACGGCAACCGGCGGCGCTAATGTCATCGAGTAAAAGATGTCGGTCCTGCGCGACATTCTCTTGAAGCTTTGCCGGCGAGAAGACCTGACGCGCGACGAATCGCGCTCGGCGTTTCTTCACATCATGTCAGGGCAAGCAACGGACGCCGAAATCGGCGGTTTGCTCGTTGGCATGGCCGCCAAGGGAACCACGGTTGAAGAACTGGTTGGAGCCGCGACGGTGATGCGCGAAAAAGTAATTCCGGTTCCGTGCAATAAAAGCGTTGTTCTGCTCGATACCTGCGGCACCGGAGGGGACGTTCGCCATACCTTTAACGTTTCCACTGCCGCCGCTCTCATCGCCGCTTCGGCGGGAGTCCGGGTCGTCAAGCATGGCAACCGCTCTGCCTCCAGCCGTTCCGGTTCCGCCGATGTCCTTGAAAGACTTGGCCTGCGATTGGACATCCCCCCCGCTACCGTGGGGAAGTGCCTTCAAACGGCCAACATTTGCTTTGCCTTTGCTCGCGCCCATCACCCTGCCATGCAGCATGTCGGCGCCGCGCGCAAAGCTTTGGCCATCCCCACCATCTTCAATGTTCTGGGGCCTTTGACCAACCCTGGCGGGGCGCGCCACCAACTGCTGGGCGTCTTTGCGCCTGAACTCACCGACCGCCTTGCCGCTGTTCTTCGTGAACTTGGCAGCACCCGCGCCTGGGTGGTCCATGCCGACGACGGCCTCGATGAGCTGTCGACCCTGGGCCCCACTCGCGTCAGCGAATTAAAAAAAGGCCACATTCACGACTGGAAATTCGATCCCAAAGATTTAGGAATCCCCTACGCGCGGCTTTCCGATTTACAGGTTGATTCCATCGATCAGGCCGCCGATGCGTTGCTCGGCGTGCTCCAAGGAAAAACCGGTCCGCTCCGCGACATCGCCCTAGTCAACGCCGCCGCCGCCCTCGTCGTGGCCGAAGCCGCTCCTGATCTCTCGACCGCCCTCCAAAAAGTGCGCAATCTCATCGACACCGGAAAAGCCAAAGCAACGTTAGATCGATTGATTCAGTGCTCGCAAGACATCTAGTCCCCCACTCATCCTCTCTTACGCCGCTGGCGGCGGCGCCATCAGTTTCTCCGCCGTCGCGATCAATTTGTCCAGCTTTACCGGCTTGGTGAAATACTCGCTGACGCCCTGGCTCTCGGCGTACATCTTGTGCCGGCTTCCTGGATTTCCCGTAATCATGATTACAAACGGCTTGGCGTTTCGCGGCTTTTTGGCCTTCAGTTTTTCCAGAACCAGAAACCCGCTGCGTCCCGGCAGCATCATGTCGAGAATGACCAGATCGGGCTGGCTCTTCTCCGCCAGCTCCACGGCCTTGTTCCCGTTGCTGGCTGTTTCAATGACCGCGCCCGTGGGCTCAAACGCCGCCTGCATGCTGGTCAGGATGTCGTTGTCGTCGTCCACAAGCAGAATTTTTTTACCATCAAGCATCTGACTCATTGAAGCCTCCCGAATTGGTTCATTGTTTATTGTAGTCTAACCCACCCCGCTCAGTCCGGTAACCCCAAAACCCCTTTGTTCGATCCCGTCTTCTTGACTCGTTAAGTCCACTCTCAACTTGCCTGGGAATTTAGTCAAGAAAAATCGCCTCCAAGTCCGATAAGCCACCGTCGCCTATGAAGAGACCTAGCCCCACGAACCCTATTGCCGTGCTGGCTAGCGGGTTGGGCCGACCCACCGTCCTCAGCCCCC
>CAZCKE010000229.1:0-7039 GCA_964499005.1 uncultured Tepidisphaeraceae bacterium | reverse complement strand
TTCCGCCTTCCATTTCCCTCAAACAATCAAACGCATCTTCCAATGGCAACGACGCCCGCTCATACTGTTCCAGCAAATTCGTTTTGCCCGTCAACGCGTACCCGCGCGGCCCCGTCTCTTTGTCGATCAGAAGCCGGTACATGACGTTCGCTTTGCCGATCACCGCGTCCGCATGCTCGATCGATGCCGTCACGGACAAGAGATGCAGGATCAGCGTCACCAGTGCCACGGCCAAAATCCCCAGCAGGGCGATGGGATATGCCACGGCGCGCAGCGGCAGACGCTTGTGCAATGCCCGCTTCCAATCCCTGTTCTCACTTGAGCTTGTGGGAGTGCTTTGGCTCATTCTTCAGTTGACGTTCAACTTTCCGGCGCCATACGACAATCCAAGTCTTGGCGCATCACTCGACCAACTCGCTGTGCGGCATCACCTGGCAAGCTCGCCCACAGCAAGCTCGTGATCTCAAAACCGTATCGTTCTGAAATGGCGTGATCCAGGATATATGATCCGGGATATACGAGCGGACCAATCTCGTTGGCTTGTATTCTAATGCAATGCGGCTTCATCCAGGAACGCCCAATCCCGCCCCTCAATAGATCGTAGTTCGCAAGCGCATCAGTGCAAACCACGATGAAATTTCCCGGCTGTCGCGGTATCCCCCGGCACCCACCGGACGCGGACATGGACGAACTCCCAACCCTCGGTAAGAATGTCCCCCCGGTGTTTAGGGAGCATAGCTCAGCGGTTAGAGCAGGGGTCTCATAAACCCTTGGTCCCAGGTTCGAATCCTGGTGCTCCCATTTCCATCTACCCGCTCAGCCTGCTTCCACCATGGACCCGCAGCAGCGTTACCAATGCCGGCAGCACGATCAGCACCAGGGGCAACTGAACGATCAGTCCGGCGATAATCGCAATCGCCAGAGGCTGCTGCATGGCCGATCCCACGCCGATGGCCAGCGCCAGCGGTAGCAACGCCAGAATCGCCGCGATCGTTGTCATGCTGATGGCGCGCATTCGATTGACGCCCGCCGCGATCAACCGCTCGTGAACGTCGACGTGCGGCAAAATAAGAAATTCGGAATAATAAAAGATGGCAACCTCGGTCACGTTGCCGACGATCATCACCATTCCCATGATCGAGCTGAGATTGAGCTCCTCTCCCGTCGCCCATAATCCGAGAAACACGAAGACGATCGCCAGCACGGTGGTCAGCATGATCGCGGTTGCGACGCGGAAAGACTCGTATAGGAACAGTAGAAGTAGAAACACCAGCACGGACGCGGCGATGATGACCATGGCCATGCCGCGGAATTCGATTTGTTGTTGCGCGTACAGCCCGCCCATGCGCCAGTTCGTGCCGGATGGCAACACGTCCGGATTGGCGAGAACTTTTCGGACGTTCGTCGCCACGGACCCGAGATCGTAATGCTGTTCCTCCACTCGGGCCGTCACGGCAACCATGCGCTTGAGGTCCTCGCGCGCGATTTCCAACTGGCCGGTCACTGTATCGACGCTGGCCACCCGCTTGAGAGGGAACAGATGTCCATCGGGCGCGCGAATGAGCATCTCCTCCACGTCGCCGATCGTCTTGCGCGTGGTTTTGGGGATCCATACGCGGACCCCGATGAGCTTGGGCCCCTGCTGAATTTGCGTCGCCACATCGCCGCTCAGCGAGTCGCTCACGAGCTTGGAGATGGCATCCGCATCCATCCCTTCCAAGGCCGCTTTGACTCGATCGACGCGAATTTCCAATCCATCCCCCGCCACAACCAGGCCGGTTTGGACCTCTTCTTTCACCACTCCCGGCACATTTTTGATCGCCTCCGCCGTTTTGGTCGCTAAATCGTTTAATACTTTCTCATCGTCGGAGAAAATCTTGATCTCGATCGACTGGGGAACAGCGGTCAGGTCGCCGATTTCGTCCTCCATCAGTTGGGAGAGGTCCACGTCGAGTCCGGGAATGGTCTGAGTGACTTCTTTGCGGACATCCGCCATCACATCTTGAATGTCGCGGCGAGGCTGGGGCTTCAAACGAATGAAAATGTCGCCAGTATTGGGCTCCGTCAACGCACCGCCCAACTGCAAGCCGGTGCGGCACGAGTAGGTTTGGACCTCCGGCGTTTTTTGCAAAATCGCTTCCACTTTCGAAAGCAAACGGCCGGTCTCTGTAACCGATGTCCCTGCCGGCGCTTTATAGTCGAAGGTGAACCCGCCCTCATCCATATGTGGCATGAAGCCCGTTCCCACATGTTTGTAGGCCGCATATCCAACGAGCGAAAAACCGAGGATGAACAGCAAAATAAGCCATGGCCATCTCAACAGTGTCCGCATCAGAGCCGCGTAACCGCGCTGCAGGGCGCCAGTGATCTCGCCGCCTTCTTCCTGATGAGCATCCTTTGGCCCGAGAAATCGCGCCGCAAGAACCGGCAGCATCAGCCAGACCACCAAAAAAGAGACGATGAGGCTTGTTGCCATCGAGAGCGAAAGCGCGCCGAAGAATGCTCCGGACACACCAATTAAGAACGCCGGCGGAATGTGAATGATGATCGTTGACAGCGACGAACCGGCCAGCGGCCGGGTAAACTCATCGGTTGCGTTCAATACCCGGTCCAGTTCGCGGCCACTGCCCCCGCGCAGACGGCGGATGATCTGCTCCACCATGACGATTGCGTCGTCGATAATGAGCCCCACCGCCGCCGCCATACCACCCAGCGTCATGATATTGAAGCTCTTCCCCAGCACGTAGAGTAGCAGCACTGTTACCGCCAGAACGCAAGGCACCGTCAGCGTCGCGATGATCGTGATTTTCCAATTCCGCAAGAACAAAAGCAGCACTCCCGCCGCCAGTGCAATCCCCAGCAGCACCGCGTCTCGAACACTCGTTGCCGAAGCGACGATCAACTCGCTCTGGTCGTACCAATTCCCCAGCCGAATGCCTGACGGCCAGCGCTTGGATTCCTCGTCGAGAACTTGACGAATCCCTTTGGCAATTTGCACGGTATTGGCGCCGGGCTGCTGAAAGACCTGAAGCAGAACGGCCTCATGACCATCAGCGGTGACTCGCGTAAACTGCGGGGCGGGTTGCTTCTGGATAACCGCGACATCGTTGAGCGTGACCACGCCGTTCTTGCCCGACCGCAGAACCGTCGAGCCCACCTCGGCAATGTCCTTGAATCGCGTATCCGTGATCACCAGATACAGCTTGTCGTTATCCTCCAGATTGCCGACGGTGGTCAGCACGTTTGTCGCCGCAAGACTGGCCGCCACGTCGCTGAGCGACATGCTGAGCGATTGGAGTTTCGCCGGATCGACCACCACCCGGTACTCTTCCACCGCGCCCCCCTGAACGTCGATTTTCGCCACGCCGGGCACTCTGGAAAGCACCGGCCGAATCTCAAACATCGCCAGGTCGCGCAGTTCAGTCAGCGAATGCGTATCAGAGGTCAGGCTATAGCCGATCGTGGGAAAAACCGTGGGATCGAGGCGAATCGCCTCGAACGATGTCCCGGCAGGCAACGAAGGCAACGTTTTGTTGACCTGCGATTCCACTTCCAGCAGAGCGCGGACCATGTCCTCGCGCCAGCCGAAATCGATCGATATTTCCGCGCTCCCGCGGCTGGTGGTGGAACGCACGCTCTGAACGCCGGGTATCGCGCGAATCGCCTCTTCGGTGGGATACGTCACCTCGATCGCCATGCGCTCCGCCGGCCGCTCGCCGGCATCAAGGTTGATGCGCACCCGGGGGAAATCGACCTGGGGGAACAATGCCACCGGCAGAAAGAGACTGCTTACAATGCCGCTGATCGCCAGCACCGCAAACAGAAAAATGATCGATCGGGAATGGCGGTGAGCCCAGGCGGCGAGCTTCATTTCGAATTCTCCGTCGCCGGCGCCGCCTGCGTGGTCGATGTGGGCTCGGTAGCGGATGTCGGTTCGGTGGTTGGCTTGTCGTTAATGGTCACTGACATGCCGTCCTCTAATTCATAATTGCCGACGACCACCAACAACTCGCCTTCCTCCAATCCTTCCCCGCTGATTTGCGCGACTTCCTTGTTGGATGTCCCCAGAGTGACCGTTTGCCAAACCCAGTTGGCGTCCCTCACGGTGAACTGCACGAACGGGTTCTTCGAGATCGCCGTGCCCGCCCTTGGGACCACCAGGCCGTCCCCGGATGTTTCCGTCAGTTGCGCGAGAATAAAGCCGTCCAGAAGCAGACGGGCGTCGCCGGGCGTCACAAACACATCCACCAGCCTCGTGTCCGGGTTCACCCGCTGCGTCACCAACCGAATTTTTCCTTCCACCGCATCCGAGTCGCTGCCCTTTGGAAAAAGTTTCACGACCTGGCCCACCGTCAACTGCTGGGCAAGACCGGGCTCGACGCCCAGCCTCACTTCGATTTGCCGTTGCGGCACGGTCTCGATGAGTGGCCCTCCGGCGGGCACGATCTGGCCCGCCTGCACGTCAATTTTGCTGACGATTCCATCGCCGCCAGCCTTCAGGGTCGTCGCCTCCCCAGCGTCGATCCCGCGCTGCTGAAGATTGGTGACGTGCAGCTGCGCCACTGCCAGCGCCTGCTGCGATTGAAGCAATTCGCTATTGGTCGCCAATTTTGACTTGAACCGTTGCTCGGTTTGTTCGCTGTCTTTTTTGGCCGATTCCAGCGCGATCCGCGCCTCCTCGAGTTGCAGCCTGGCATCGGGGCTGGGCTCCACTTCAATCAGCGCCGCGCCTTGTTCCACCGGCGCTCCCGCGGGCGCAGGCAGCCGCGTCACGCGCGATTCAAACGGCACCGAATAAACCCGCACGTTTTCCGACTGCGCCACGACCGACCCATATGCCGTCAGGGTCCGCACCACGTGCCCGGATTGAATCACCGCCGTCGTGACGCTCGCCACCGCCTTTTCGTCCCCTTCTGGCTTCGCGTCGCCGCTGTCGTCTGGATCCTTAGCGCCGGCGGGGGCTGCTTTAGCCCATCGGTAACCCGAGTAGACTCCCGCCGCGGCAATTCCGGCTGTCAGGACCAGCGTGATTGTGATTTTTCCCAGCGTTGTGCTCACTGACTCTTCCTTGTTGAAGCCTGAGGGCCCGGCGGGAGAAATTGCCCCGCCGCGATCTGAAGGGCGATCCGGTTGTCCGCCAACTGTTGTTTGAGTTTGAGGATCGCGATCGTTTTCTGGGCCAGGTCGACTTGCGCGTTGTAATAGCTGAGCACGTCCGCGTTCCCATTATCGACGGCGTCCTGATAGACCTCGACCAGCCGCTGCAGGCCCGGCATCGCCGCCTGCGCGTCGGCAAGTTTCGCCGAGATCTCGTGAATATCTCCCAGGCTCATCGCGATATCCGACCGCGCCTCGAAG
Organism: uncultured Tepidisphaeraceae bacterium; assembly: GCA_964499005.1. Classification (GTDB taxonomy): domain Bacteria; phylum Planctomycetota; class Phycisphaerae; order Tepidisphaerales; family Tepidisphaeraceae; genus CAZCKE01. The sequence continues at coordinate 1,681 of CAZCKE010000229.1, read as the reverse complement.
ACGCGCTGCACGTATTCATCGAACAACCGCTGCCGCGTCGCTTTTTCCGTCGCGATCGCGCCCTGGTTGCGGTCGAAGATTGGTATGTCGGCGGTCACGCCAAAACCGATGGAATGCACATCCGTCGTGTCCGTCGCCCGGTTGAATCCGATGTTGATTTTCGGAAATTGCTCCAGCACCGCTACCCGCAACGTTTCTTCCTGGCTTTGGTAGCCGCGCTTCAATGCCAACAGATCGAGCCGCCGATCTTCCAGGCCGGAATTCAATTCAGCGTATGAGGGCGGCTGAAATTCCGGCGCGATTGAATCATCGTCTTTTTCAGCAACCAATCGGATCTGCACTTCCGGCGCGATCCCCAGCGCTCGATTCAGGGCCTGCCGCGCATGTTGCTCATCGCTTCGCGCTTGAAGAAACGTCGCATGCGCCTCCCGGCTGGCTGTCTCCGCAGCGGCCTGGTCCAAAATAGTTTTTTGATGATTCTCCACCGCTCCCTGAACAATTTTCAGATTGTCCTGCAACCGACGATCGACTTGTTCATCCGCTTGACGCTGCGCCTCCAATGACAGCACATCCACTGCGGCCTGCTCGGCGGACTCGGCGATCCGCCATTCCTGCCACGCGATATCAAGATTGACCGACCCGATATTCTCCCTGGCCGATTTCATCCGCGCGCTGCGGCTCACCAATTCCCGCACGTCCCAATTCACGCCCAGCGTAAAGGCATTGACCGTCCCCTCCGTGACGCCCCCGCCGATCGGGTGCACAAAGTCGTAAGAGACCTGCGGATTGGGGAGAATCCCGGCCTGCAAGAGCTGGGCATCCGCCGCCGCTCGCTCATCACGAATTGCCCGCAGCGATGGGTTCACGATCACGGCGACGACCGCCGCCTGTCGCGGCGTCAAACCCTTGTCCCAGTCAATCGGCATCGGTTGCAAAATCGGATGCTTGAGTTGGCTGATCTGGACCTTCAGCGCGTCCTGGGCCGGGGTTGCCAGGCGCGTATCCACCGTTTCTGAAGTGATGGGAGCCGCCTGATATCCCTGGCATCCCCAGGCCCCGAGCGTTCCCCACACTGCAAAAAATCCCAATCCACGTCGCATGGTCTATCCCGCCGCCGTCGGAGAGGGAACGGGGATCCCAGCCAATCGCACGCGCGCGACAAAAAGCCCGCCCCGCTCGGTCTTGATCGTCAGTTCACCGCACAAAATCCGCATCAATCGCTCGCACAGCGACAATCCCAACCCGCAATGCGCCGCCGCATTCGTTCGTGCCTGATCCCCCCGCCAGAAGCGGTCAAACACTTTGGGCATATCGTCGGCGGCAACTTGACTGCCGGTGTTGCTGATCACCAGGTCCACAACGTCGCGTTGCCGCTTGATGGCGATTTCGATGACGCCCTCCTCATCCACATGCGAAACCGCGTTATCGAGCAGGTTGTCGATCACGATACGGAACAAATCCTTGTCGGTATGCACGAAGCCGCCGTCGCCGGTGTTCCACTCCACCCGCAACCTGCGAGCTTCCGCCCGACCGCGAAATTTCGACCAGGAGCTTTGCAGGATCTCCAGCAAATCCAGCGGCCCAAACCAGACCGTCAATTGGCGTGCATCGGCGCGAGCAAGCAACAGAAGCCGTTGCACCATGTCCTGCATATTCATCGCGATCGAGCTGCACTTGTCGA
>CAZCKE010000228.1:0-7132 GCA_964499005.1 uncultured Tepidisphaeraceae bacterium | reverse complement strand
GGCGGGCGGTCTCACGGTCGCGGATTTCACCGACCATGAGGATGTTGGGGTCCTGACGGAGCAGGGCCCGTAATGCGGTGGCAAAGGTGAAGCCGGCTTTTTCGTTGACCTGAAACTGGTTCACGCCGCTGAGGGCGTATTCGATCGGATCCTCAACGGTGCAGATGTTCACGTCGTTGCGATTGAGTTCCTGGAGGACGGCGTAGAGCGTCGTGCTTTTGCCGCTGCCCGTCGGGCCGGTGACCAGGACGATGCCGTTGGGCAGGCCGATCAGCTTGCGCCACGCCTTGAGCGTGTCGTAGCCGAAGCCGAGTTTCTCGAGGTTGACGGAGGCTTTTTCGTTATCGATGACGCGGACGACGACCTTTTCCCCATTTTTGCCCGGCATCGTGCTGATGCGCAGATCGATGGGGCGCTTGTCCATCATCACGTGGATGCCGCCGTCCTGGGGCAGCCGGCGCTCGGAAATGTCGAGCCCCGCCATGATCTTGATGCGGCTGGCCACGGCGGCGTGCATCTGGAACGGCGGCCGCAGCTTCTCGGTCAACCGCCCGTCGATGCGATAGCGAATGCGGAGAATCCCGTCGCCGGGCTCGATGTGAACATCGCTTGCCCCCTCTTTGACGGCGTTATAAATCACGTAGTTGACGAGCTTGATGACCGGAGAATCGCCCGCGGCAACTTCGAGATTGGCGATGTCCTGGACCGGCTGCTCGATGAGGGTGAATTCCTCCGGCTTGACCTCCTCGATGATGTCGTCGATGACAAACACTTTGTCGTTGGGGAGGTACGCCTGGAGCGTGCTCTTGATGTCGCGCACGGTGGCGGCGACGACCTGCACGTGATAGCCGCTGAGACGCTCGATCTCTTCCAGCAGAAAGACGTTGGCCGGTTCGGGAACGGCGACGGTGAGCGTGCCTTCAACAAGAAAGAGCGGAAGAATCTGATGCTTTTCCAGGAATTCCTTGGGCAACACCGCGATAACCCTGGGGTCGGCGATGCGCGGGCTGACGCGGGCGTAGGGAACGCCATAGGCCTGTGCCAGCGATTCGGTGATCTGGTCCTCGGAGCAGATGTGCAGTTCGACGAGGACTTCGCCCAGCAGCTTCTGATGGCCGCTCCGCTTCTGCTCTTCCAGAGCGCGGTCCAACTGCTCCTGCTGGACCAAGCCGCGGGCCAGCAACAATTGACCGAGAGGTTTTCGTTCGAGCGTGGCGATCATCGCATGGTCTTCAGGGCCGTCGGAAGATCGCCGTGACACTCAAAGCGATGATCCAGGCGCGTGAGTTCCAGAATTTTTTTGCAGTTCTCGTCGAGATTCACGATCTTGAACTGGCCGAACAAATCCTCGCAGCGGCGTTTCATCCAGAGGAGCGCTTCCAGGCCGTCGCTGTCGACGAACGGGGCCTTCTGAAAATCGACGACAAAATCGACGATGCGCCGCTGATCGACATGATCGTCGAGGGCTTTCTTAGCCTGCCCGGCCGTCTCGGCCGTGAAATCGCCATGGATTTCCATGACGCAGACCTGGCTGTATTCCTCGCATTTGACCGGCATGGTTGAACTTTCCTATTCTTGCTCGAAACCCGCTACGCGGACTTGGCCAGCGGCTGGGTCTCGGGCGCGTCCTTCACATGATCGTTGTGAACCTGCATGAAATCGCGGAACTTTTCCAAACCGATCTTCAAAAACGCATCGGTCAGAACCGGATCAAACTGCGTCCCGGAGCAGCGGTGAATCTCCGTCAGCGCGACCTCCAGCGGCAACGCCTTGCGATACGTGCGGTTCGAAGTCATCGCGTCAAAGCAATCGGCCAGGCAGATGATCCGACCCATGAGCGGAATATTCTCGCCCGTCAGCACCGCCGGATAACCCTGGCCGTCGTAGAGCTCGTGATGGTGCAGCACGCCGGGGATGATGTCGCTGACCTGCTTGATGTCGCGGAGAATCTTGGCGCCGATTTGCGGATGGCGCTTCATCTGCTCAAATTCCTCGGGCGTCAGGCGGCCGGTCTTCTGTAGAACGCTTTCGGGGACGCCGATTTTCCCGACGTCATGGAGCAACCCGGCCATGTAAATGCGGTCGGCGAGCGATTCCGGCAGGCCGGCCCGCAAGGTCAACTCCCGCGAAAGCAATGCGACGCGCTCGCTGTGGCCGTGGGTATAAGCGTCCTTGGCGTCAACGGCACTCGTGAGACTATGCAGCAAGCCCATCATCAAGCCATGAACGTCTTCAAACAGGATCGCGTTTTCGAGATAGATGGCCGATTCGTTGGCGATGGAGTTGAGCAATTTGGTGTCCTGTGAATCGAAATCGCCGGCCCGCTTGTCGATGCCGAACAGGCAGCCCAGAACTTCCTCCTGCCGCTGAAGCGGTACAGCCAAAAGCTGATGAGCGTGCTGGCCGAGCCAGTGGAAGGTCTTATCCTTGCCCAGATCGTTGACCAGCAGCGGGCTCTTTCGCGTGATGAGGACGCGCATCAGATCTTCGGCAAGTTGGTGAACCGTGCCGGGGGGAAGACTGAGTGAGCCGTAGAGCACCGGCTCCTGTTGATTGGCATTTTCGCCGCGGAGAGCGACGCCGACGCCTTGTACGCCCATGACTTCCAGAACATCAAGGCAGACCTGCTTGAAGAAATCGTTGGAACGCCGGTTGACGCGCATTCCACCGCTCACCTGATAGATCAGGCTAAGCTCTTCATACGTGTTGGCCAGTTGCCCGGAGAGGGAGTCGAGCTCATTTTCAAGACTTGCCAGGCGCATCTGATCACGCATCATGCTGAGCAGCAGGCGGGCCTGTCGCTGGATCGCTTCCTCGCCATAGGTGGGAAGTTCCTCGGCCTGCTGATTGAGCCAGATGCCGTCGAGGCCCAGGCGGCTGCAAACGCGAACGACTTCCTCGCCGAGCTTGAAGCTGCTGGATTTGGCGGCCAATACGAGAACGCCGGCCATTTGCCTGCGATCGACGCACGGAAATGCGGCCAATATCGCGCCGGGCAGCGCGTTCCAGACGGTCGTGGTGGAATTTGGCGTCAGCTTGCGAATACTCTCTTTCAGATCCCCATCCTTGGAATCGCCGTACTGGATCAAGGGCAGAATATAGCGGTGGAAGAAAAGGCTGGCCGAAGGATCGTGATAGGCAATCGAACCATCCGGGCGCAACAGGACCAGGAACAATCCGCCCGGCCGAAAGCGCGTGGCGAGATTGTCCAAAACGGTCGTGGGCACGATGGCGGTTGCGCCGCCGGGGCCCGGGTTGCGACTTGTCAACTGCAACGACATATCGAACAGCGGCGGATGTTTCCGGCCGGCGCTTCGGCGCCGATTAGGCCGCAGCCTCCAGCAGCACCTCGTTGACCGCGGTCAATAAGTTGCGCGGGCTGAACGGCTTGGAAAGCATCCGCCAAATTCCGCTCTCTTGTGTATCCTTGGGCTCCAGGTCGTATCCCCGCGCGGTCAGCATGATCGCCGGGATCTTTTTGGTCGCCGGGTCCTGCTGAAGCTTTTGGCACAGCTCCAACCCTGACATCTGCGGCATGTGATAGTCCGTGATCAGCAAATCGGGATGCTCGGATTGCGCCAGCTCCAGGGCTTCCTGCCCGTCGGAGGCAGTCAGCACCTCGAATCCCGCGTTGCGCAGCTTCAGCGAGACCACGTTGAGGATGTGGCTCTCATCATCCGCTACCAATATCTTCTTCACCGACATCTACGCTCCTGGACACCGCGCCTTAAGCTCTGGCAAGCCGGGGGCGCTTCTGTGATTCGACAATTCAATCGCTCAGCTCCAGTTCAAAACCGAAGCAACTTCCTTTGCCCACATGGCTTTCAACAAAAATCCGGCCTCGATGCACGGTCTCAATAATGTGTTTCACCAACGAAAGGCCCAGGCCGGTGCCCTTTGCCATGTGATTGTTGGCTTCCGCCCTGTAAAACTTATCGAACACAAACGGGAGGTCCTTAGGCGGAATTCCCACGCCTGTATCACTAATACGGGTAATAACTTTGCGCTTGGCCTCGTCCACGATGGTCTGAACCGTGATGGTCCCTTTTTCCGGCGTATATTTCACGGCGTTGCTCAACAGGTTCAGCACCGCCTGGTAGAGCATGTCCTTGTCGGCTACGGTCTGATAAAACACGGGCGTCAACTGCTCCACCAGCGAAATCTGCCTCATTTTCGCCTGCGGCGCGATCACCTCGATCGCCTCCTTGAGGATCACCATCAGGCTCTGCGGCTGCTTGTTGATCTGCACCAGGCCCGACTCAATCCGGGAAATATTCAGAATGTTGTCAATCAGCCGGCCCAGCCGATTGGCCTCGTTTTGGATGACCTCATAAAACTCACGCTTGGTTTTTTCGTCATCGGCCTCACCATCAATGAGCATCTCCACGTATGCTTTAATGCTGGCCAGGGGCGTGCGCAATTCGTGGCTGACGCTGGAGACGAAATCGTTTTTCATCTCCGCGACTTCCTTTTCGCGGGTCATGTCATGCAGAACGGTGACCACGCCGGCGGGGTTGTCGCTATTATCGGCCACGGACGAAAGCGTCACCTTGAAGATGCGCTCCTCGCCCGGTCCTTTGATGCGATGCTCGACGATGCGGCGTCCGCTTTTGCTGTTGCTTTGCCGCATGTCGCGGATGAGCTCCACCAGCTTGTCGTCGTGCAGGACGTTCTGCACCGGGAACCGCCGAGCGCGATCCAGGTCAAATTGGAACGTTCTTGCGGCCGCCTCGTTGGCCAGCACCAGCTCGTCAAACGTGTCGCTGACCAGCACGGCATCCGAAATGCTGTAAATGATCGCCTCGGCATGCTGCCGCTCGGCGGTGGCGACCTTCAACTGAATCTCCAGCTCCTTCATCCGCATCACCGCGTCACAGACGCAGCGGTCGGCGGAGTCGATCATGTCGTTCACGGCCGTGATGAGGGGGCGAATCTCGCTGTTTTCCGTGCGGAGCGGATTGAGCTTGCCGCCGGTGGTCATGCGATGGATCGCCGCGACCAGCACCCGGCACTCCTTTCGAAGTGAGAAGATCGCCATGAACCCGCTGCCGCCGCCGAGAATGAACAGCAGCGATCCGATGCCGACCTCGATGCGCCGATGGGTCGCCAGGGCTTCCTGCACGCCCTGCAGAAAGCAGAGAATTCCCCCCACCAGGAAGATGACCATCAGGATGGAAAATATTTTTCCGCGACGCACGTTGAATCCGCTTTCTTGGAAACCGACTCCGAGCGCGGGGCCAATTCCTGCCCGCTCTGGCGCGGGTTATTGGTCCTGCCGACGCACGACTATGCCGGCTCTATTGTTTATTCGTGCAAATCGAGCTGCGTCATGAGTTGCGCAGCCATTTCGTCCGCGGGGCTGATCTTCAGCGCCTGCGCGTACCAGGCGGACGCCTGGTCCTTATGACCCAGCTTTTCCAATGAAAGTCCGATCATACAAAGACTGACCGTGTCATCAGGATCAAATTGATGCGCTTTAGTGAATAGATCCAGCGCTTCCTGGTAATGCGATTGTCGAAGACGCAAGTGTCCGAACAAAAGGTACGCCTGGCCGTCATTGGGATCCAGGGCCAATCCTCGCCGCAGCGCGATCTCGCTGGAGGTCAGGCGGCCCAATTGCAATTCGACCTTGGCCAGGGCCAGCCACGCTGCCGCGGACGCGGGCAGCAGGTTGGTCGCGGTCTGGAACGACTCCTCGGCCTGATCCGCCCGGCCGATCTGGACCTGGCATTCGCCCAGCATCATGAACAGATCCGCCCGCTTGGCGTAATGTGAATCTTTCAGCAGCCCATCCAGCACGTTTCCGCAATCCGAAAATTGCTTGTCGTAATACATGGCATTGGCCAGATGTTCGCGAATGTTCAGGTCATCACCCGACAGGATGCTGGCCTGCCGGAGCATATCGACCGCTTCGGGATAACGGCCCTGCTGAATCAACAGAAGCCCGACTTCATCGCGAATGACGCCGCTGTGCTCGAAATAGGTGACATGCTGCTGTAGAAGCGCTAATGCCTCATCGCTTCGGCCCATGGTCATGAGCATTTCCGCCTTGGCCAGCAAATACGCCAACTCGGCCGGCGCTTTGTCGCAGGCGCGTTGATAAAACTCCAGGGCTTTCTCGGGCTGCTGCCAGCGCTGATAAACGACGCCCGACAGATAATCCGCCTCAGGCTCGCTGGGCGCCAGCGCACGAGTCGCGCCAAGCTCTCGCTCCGCGGCCTCGAGTTGGCCGGACTCCATGTATAGCTTTGCCGAGAGAAGATGGGCCTGGGCGCTGCCCGGCGAGAGGGTCAACGCCTCGTCGATGTTCACGCGCGATTTTTCAAAATTGGCGTTCCGGTACTCATCGCCGGCCAGGCCGATCAGCACCTCGGACCGCGCATCATTCCAGCGTCGAACGGCCAACTGTTTTTCAGTCGGCCCCTTGGACGGCGAGCAGCCGGCCATAAGGCCCAGGCAGAAGATCAAAATGGTCAGTAATCGGCCGATACGCATGATGGCTCCCGAAATCGCTAATGATGTCTCGGCTCAAGATCACCCGGTCCGATCGGGACGGAGGTAATCGCCCTGAAACCCGCCGGGTTCTGTCCGGGGCGCGTCGATGGAAAAGCGTCAGCGGTTGGCCGCGTTGCCGGCGGTATCGGCAACAGCGGCGGAACCTGCGCCGTTTGCGGCGCGCGCTCCGCCATGATCTGCCGGCGCACAAAGGATCGAATCGTGCTGTAGTCCTGGTCGGTCACCTGCTTTCCGGTGATCTTTTCCTTCATATCGATCGCTTCGATGAACTGCGGATTGAGGTTCAGAGCACAATCGAGATTCCACAGTACCCAGAACGTGCTGGGATTGGGCTTGTTCCATTCCTTCACGGCACTTTCATAGTGCGATTCCGCCAGACGCTCCCGGCCAAACCACATCATCCCTTTGCGAACGCCCACGCGCAGCTTGTCGATTTCCTTCATCTCTTCCTCACCAGCCTTGGCATACGCCGCGTCATCTTTCACAAGATGCGGCGTCAGGAGAATGATGATCTCCTGCCGTTGATTGGTGTCCGCTTTGGCGCGAAAGAGCGCGCCGGCGAGCGGAAGGCTGCCAAACCAGGGAACCTGGCTGCGGCTGGTCTGGCTGTTCTCGC
>CAZCKE010000227.1:0-7143 GCA_964499005.1 uncultured Tepidisphaeraceae bacterium | reverse complement strand
GATTGGGGCCGCCCGAACCGCCGAATTCGCTGACGATCACGGGGATCACGGCGGTGGCCTTCTCCATGGTTTTGGTCCAGACATACGCGGTTTGCGCGGGCCCCTTGTTGTTGTAGGCGTGATTGGCGTAGATCACGCCGTTGCCGTTGGGGTCCTTCAATTGATGGCCGTTGAGGAAGCCGGACATGTCATAGGCCCAGTCCAAGCCGCCGGCGATCACGACATTTTTCGCGCCGGCGCCGCGGACGGTGTCGAGCATTTGTTGCATGCCAATTGCGTTGTATTTGCGGGGCGGGCCGGATTGGCGGCCGTTGGGCCGGTCGGTGATCGGGCCTCCGTTAAGCCAGATGTCCCACGAAACATCGTGCGGTTCGTTGTACAGGTCGAAGATCACGGCGGGATTGTTCGCATAGATCGGCGCGAAATCTTTCCAGAACAAAACGCTGTAGTCATCGGGCATCGAGTGCTGGCCGATGTTCACGCCCCATTCATTGCAATCCGACCAATGCAGGTCGAGGATGACATAGCATCCTTTGGACGAGCAGAGCTGGACGACTTTGTCCACCAGTTCACGATAGGGCTTTTCTCCCGCATCCTTTTGCTCCGGCGCTTTGCCAAACCACCGGTCCTGGGCCAGGGGAAGCCTGATAATATTCACATGCCAGTCGTCGATCGCGACTTGCACGGTTTTGAGGATATTCCCCTGGGCGCCCTGGCGATCGGGAGAATTGCCGTCGCTGGTCCACTCCATGCTCGCGCAATTCACTCCGGTCAGACGCACCGGCTGATTGTTGCTGTCGAGAATTTTGTTGCCATCGGTGTGAAGCTGGAGAGGCGGATCAGCCGCCGCGTGTCCAACCCAAATGGTTCCGCCTAAAACGAACGCCGCGCAAGCACGCACTGCCGCCGATCCTCGCATATCCAATGCTCCTCTGCCCCGACCTGATGAATGTGATAGGGCGACAGTTTAGCGGGCGGGCTATTTTCGTGCAAAAAATCGTCGGATTTTCGTCATCGCAAGGACAGGATTTTGTCAATTGACCCAACGCGGCCCAGGAATCTACAGTGCGCCCATGGTCGGCTCAAATGAAGAAGGAAAAAGATGAAACCAACCTGGCGCGGGATTCTGGCCCTCAGCGGCTGTCTGATAGTCTTGGCCTTAATGGGCCTGACGAATGGCTGTGTTGTCCATGGCCATGGCGACGTGGAAGTCGTCGACGAGCATGGTTACCATCACAACGGCTACTACGATGAACATCACGATTGGCATGGCGGCTACTATGACGAGGACCATCATTACCACGACGATCCACATGATTGGCATCACGATTGAAAAGCCGTCAGTTGTCGCGGCAATTTGAGGTCTTCCAGGAATCCCTGCCGCTGTGGCAAATCGGGATATTGACGCGCGGCGGTTTCGATGGCGCCCAGCTCGCCATCACAATTTCCCGGCGTGTGGCGGACCAGCCGCATACGGACGCCAACACCCGAGGCTGGAGTCAAAATAAAGGCTGCGGTCCGTGCCCACAAAGGCATCTGGCCATGGCTGCCGCGCCTCGCGTTGTAATTTCGGGCGCTACAATTTCTTGACCAGCAGCTCGCGAATCTGATTGTCGCTGTACATTCCGTCGGTGCGCTGCGCATAGGCGCAGTGCATCTCGAGAACCCCGCCATCGAAAGATATTTTCATCGCTGACTTGTCCTTGACGTTTTTCAGCTTGATCGTTTTCAGGCCGTCGCGCACGGCTTCTTTGCCCATGTCATCCTGGCAGATCACGCGCAAAGCCATGTTGAGGCGATGGCATGAGAGGTTGTCGATGAAATTCAATCCTTCGGCATCGTCGGCGAGGCTGTCCCAATCGACTTCATAGGGGATCGCCTTGCCGCAGATCTCTTCGATCTCCTTGACCCGGCCCGGGAACGTGACATCCTGAAGCTCTTTGATTTTTCGCCGTTCATTCAGTCCCATGAGTGATCTCCTCGGGTGAAAAGTGACAGCAGGCTACTCATTTTAAGGGCACAATCAAAGAGAAACATTTGACGTACGCACCTTCTCCGATCACCGAAAATCAGGGATCGAATCATTTTGACGGACCCAGCGGCTTGTCGGCCGCGAGCGGATATAATCGGTCTCGATGAATCGAATCGTACTGTTGCTCGCGTTAATCATGGTTCTCGCCGGGGGCTGCGCCCACGCCCCGCCTCCCCCCAGCGAGTCGTGGCAGAGTCTTTCGGCCGACGGGCGGGATACGCTATCGCTCGACCAGATTCAACCACCGGCCGTTCTCGGGCCGGCCAGCCGCCCTTCGTCGGGTGAAGCGCCGCCCGAAGCGCTGGGTCTTTACGCGCAAGCCGTCGACGATCTGCTGGGGAACGACGCCTTCGGAGCCGTTCAGATACTCCAAAAAGCGATTCAGATCGATCCCGACAGCTTTGATCTCTATTACACCCTGGGACAGGCGCAGCTTGCTCTTTCACACGCTTCCAGTTCAAAGTCATTTGACGCCTTCGAGCAGGCGGCCGCGCGTAAACCCGACGATCTTCGCATCCATTTGTGGCTGGGCCAGCAATATATGGACGCGGGGGATTACGCCAAGGCGATTTTCCATTTGCGTCTGGCGCTACAGACCACGCAATACCAAAAAAGCGCGCCCGGTTCGGCGGCGGCGGAACTCTTTCTTGCGCGAGCCCTCCAACATGAGGGATACGATCGCGCGGCCCTGGCTCAATACCAAAACTCCGCGACGCGCCTGGCCCAAAATCCTTCGTCTCTTCGGCGGGAGCCCGATGACGTCCTGCTGATTGCCGGTCCCGACGTGATCGGCGCGGAAATCGGCGAGCTTTTTGAAAAGCACGGACGTTTGGCCGATGCATTGGGGGCGTACAAGCCTTTTGCGGACGCCGATCCTTCTAATTTCTTTCTCCAGGCCAAAGTCGTCAACCTACTGGCCATGATGGACCAGTCCGAACCGGCTCTGATCGGCGCGGCCCAGGTGCTGGACCGCTTTGGGGGCGACCACCAGTCGCTTCTGCTTTTTCACGAGATCACCGCGCTCGTTGGGGCCGATCGTTCTCGTCATCTTTTGCAGCGCCTTCACGATCAATACCCGGATAATCGCGCCTTTCTGCTGGCGGTCACGCAGGCGTTATCCGACGCCGGGAAGGGTGATGAAGCCGGTCATCTTCTGAAAACCGCGACGGATGCCGCGCCCGGCGATGGTTTGCTGGCGCGCCGGGTTTTCGATTTTTACATGACCCGCGATCAAACAAGGGATGGAGTATTGGTGCTCGTCGCCTGGCTTGCCGCCGCACCGGATGACGCGCGCCTGATCGCCCCCCTGTTCGAGGAGACGATCCGCCCATTGCGAAAAAATGCTCTCCAGCTCGCGGCATTTCAAAATATTCAGGTGGAGCCTCCGGAGCGAGCCGCGCATGGGTTTCTCATCTCGCTGTTCGCTGGCGAAGAGGAATGGCGCCGCGGTTCGGTGGCGCACACGAGCCTCGATCGCGCGTTGGCGGTCACGCCGCCGTTTGGCCCGGCATATCGGCTTCAGTTGGACCGTCTCTGGGCCCGAACCGATCTTTCCGAAGACCAGAAGATCGAGGCCTCGGGGCGGCTGGCCGACGCGGCGCAGTCCGCCGGCTCCTCCGCACTGGCCGAAGAGCTGCACGCCCGCTCGCTGATCAATCAGAATCGAATTCCGCTGGCTCTGACGCACCTGGAGCAGGCGCTGCGCCTGGGAGGCGACTCACTGGATCTGCATCTGACCTACGTGGTCGCCCTCCAAAGCCAGGGGCGTTCGCTGGACGCCGAGCAGCATCTTCAAAAGTTGATTCACCGTCAGCCGCGCGCCGACGAGGCTTGGGAACAGCTTCACGATTTCTATGTCAACGCAAACCGTGAGGAAGATGCCTGGACGGTCGCTCGCCAGTGGATTCAAACCAATCCGGCCAGCCCCGATGCGCGGCAATTTCAGGTGCTTTATGATCTCATCCGCGGGCGCCGGGCGGCCGCCCAGGAGCAGCTCGATCAGCTGCTCATCGATTACAGCGCCGATCCCCAAATCCTGGAAAAAGTCCAGGGGATTTATGCTCGCAATCGCATGGCGGCTCAATTTCTCGGCAAACTGCAGTCCCTGCACGAACAGCAGCCGGCCAACATGATCCTCACGCAGTACCTGCTGCAAAAATATCTGCAATACAATCAGCCCGCGGAAGCGACGCGCCTGCTTGAGGAATCGCATAAAGCCGTCGCGGGAGACGCCGATCGGCTTTATCAGCTTGCGACGATGTATCACGAGATTGGCCAGGCCCGCGCCTCGGAAAATATTCTCGGCGAGGTGCTCCAGGTCGACCCGGTTAATCCCTCGGCCAGCAACGACCTGGGGTACGCATGGGCTGATGCGGGGGACAATCTCGACCGCGCCGAGCGGATGATCCGTCGGGCCGTCGCGGCGGATCCGGACAATCTCGCGTATCTCGACAGTCTGGGCTGGGTCCTCTACAAGCGGGGGCGGTTCGCCGAATCATGCCAGGTCTTTGAATCCGCGCTTGCTCCCGTCACACAGCCCGATCCGGCGATGCTCGATCATTTTGGCGACGATCTCTACCGCATGGGGCGCACGGCCGACGCGCAGCTTCAATGGCAGCGTTCGCTGGAGCGCTTGAGGGAAAATCCTCCCGGCGACGACGAGGGAGCCCGGGTTCTCCGCTCCGTCCAGCGCAAGCTGCGCGCGATCAATTCGGGTCAACCTGCGGAGGTCGCCCCATTAGCTTCGGCAGCGGCTCCAGACCCCCACAATCCTTGACCCGCGCCCCCGGGCTTCCCGCGTATTCCACATTTCCCCGCGTCCTCATACAATCAGACGTTGCTATGGCAGGACACAGTCACTGGGCCAAAATCAAACGCGCCAAGGGCGCCAACGACGCCAAACGCGGCAAGATCTGGAGCAAGATCGCTCGCAAGATCATCATTGCCGCCAAGAACGGCGGCGACCCGCGCGACAACCTCAATCTCCGCTACACCATCGACGAGGCCAAGGCCGCCAACATGCCCAAGGACACCATCGAAAAAGCCATCATGAAAGGCACCGGCGAACTCGGCGCCGAAAATTACGAATCCGTCACCTACGAAGCCTACGCCCCTGGCGGTATTGCCCTGATGATCGAAGGGCTCACCAACAATCGTGCCCGCACCGCCCCCGAGCTCCGCTCCCTGCTGGAGAAAAGCGGCGCGAATCTCGCCGCCAGCGGCTCGGTCGCCTTCCAGTTCACCAAGCAGGGGATCATCACGATCAAATCCAACTCCGTGGAAGAGGATAAGCTTCTGGAACTCGCCCTCGATTCCGGCGCCGAGGACGTCAAAAATGAAGGCGAAGTCTTCGAGGTCATCACGACGCCGACCACCTTCCTGAAAGTTCGCGAGGCTCTCTCGGCGGCCAACATCCCCATCGAAGCCGGCGAGATCGCCAACGTCCCCGGCAGCACCATCCCCATCGACGCCGAGCGCGCCCAAAAGCTGCTTAAGCTGATCGATGTTCTGGAAGATAACGACGACGTCCAGAGCGTCACGCATAACGCGGAGATTCCGGACGGCGTGGCGGTGTGATTAACTGGCTCGTAGAAGGCGTTTGCCTGCGGTCGCTTCCGGGACCAATTCGATGCGCAAAGCCGCATGCAATGCATGCGCTATTCTGCGTAAAGTTGCTATGGAATGTCCCTCGTAATCCGCATCTTCAATTCGACTGATCTGGGAAGGCTGCGTGCCAATACGCCGTGCAAGCTGCGATTGGGTCAATCCGGCCTGTTCTCGTAACGCGCGAATTTTATCCCCCAAGGCCAGCGCCAACATCGTTTCTTCGGCTTCGACCATCCTGGCCTTTGGCTTCCCCTTGTAATATCGCCTAAAGAGAATGTCGCTCGCTGTTGACGAGCCTCTCCGCCTTTTGGCCACTTCCATCCATCCTTTCGTTGCGTACCTTTACTGAGGATTATATCGATGCGCCTTGGGATTGCTCATGTACAGATTTTTACGTTGAATTGCTCGTTCGATATCGACATTTTCTACAGCCCCCTCTTTGGTACAACCATGCGCGATAATCGCGACTTTTTGATGAAAGAAATAAAGCAAACGATAGTTCACACGCTGTGATCTGACTCGTAATTCATAAACACCATTCCGAAGGAAATCCGCTTCGGGCCGTCTCAGTTCGTGGCCCGCTTCCTCCAGCCGCCGAACGCGATACAAGAGTTTGTCTCGGGGGTTATCCGGGACTTCGTCCAGCCACTCGATGACTGGAGCTGTTCCGTCAAGCTCCGCATAGAATCCTACATCGGTTTTCGGCACGGCAGCCTCCGCAATCTTCACATTTTTGTGATATTTGTCAAATCGACAATGCTATTTGACGCCTAAAGCATCGTTTAGCGCCGCCACTTAATCTCAAGTTACCGTCAAGAAGATACTCATCAAGCGGCGACAGACTCGTCTGGGTATGTTGGAACGAATCGGAGTGAATGGGATGAAATCGGCATTTATGAAAGGAGTAGAAATCTCGGATGCAATTCGGGAGGGACGTTATGGAGGTCTATCTGGTGAGTTTTATGAGAGTGCTTTTTCACTTTATAAGTCTTGTTCGCAATACAAGCGTTAAGGGTTTTAACCGTAATGCCAAGGATGCCTGCGATTTGTTTCTTCTGCATGGGCAGACCCATTCCGGGGCCAGTTATTGGCGAGTTTGTTTCAATAAATGGAGTCGATTTTTTGATGCTTCCTCGCGATCCGATTAATTGGGCGTGAAGACCGGCAAGGGCGCGAATAAGTCCGGCAAATCCATCGAGGGTCAATCGATCGCGAGAAACGCGACAAGCCAGATATAAATCTGTGTCACCACGTTTAACTTTATATGGAAAATTAAGATAAGAAAGTAATTGGCCGATCGTCACAGCACACGACGACGCACATTGAGGATCAGGATCAGTAGGTTTCGGTTGTCTGATTCGCCAATCTTTTGCGAAAAATTCGTCGCGTGCGTCTTCCAAAGATTTTCGGGCGAACTGTAAGGCAATGGTAACAATTTGAGGGGCTATCTCAGCATCGTAAACATATTCTGACAAGATTGGATTACACGAGTTACAATGCCGTAA
>CAZCKE010000226.1:0-7161 GCA_964499005.1 uncultured Tepidisphaeraceae bacterium | reverse complement strand
GGCATCGCCGGTTTCCACGTGATGGCCGTCGGCCGCCAGGGCGAAACCGTTCTGGACACCCAATCCGACCCCGCCGCCTCAACCACTTCGGCCGACCAAATGTCCCCCTTCCAAATCATCAAAGTCCCACCCCCGCCCCCCATGCCCCCATACCGCCCCATCGGCGGCCTCCTCACCGATCTCTGCCTCGATCCCCATGCCCAGCTTTATCTTCTGGGCACTGGCCTGCTGCTCGCGGCGGCGGGTTTAATCCTCGGTGATTCCATTCGAGCGACGTCTGCGCGCGTTGTGTAACGATGCGCAAATGCATTTCGTTGTGATTTGGCGTTAGTCCTTTGTACATCGGGCCTTGCGCTGGGGACGCGAAATCAGCGCGCATTTAGTCGAGTGAATCGCAAGTCAGTGCGGATGCTTGGGTTGGGCTTATGATTGTAGTCCTGGAACAGAAAAGTGCGCGTGGCTGTGCGCCAAACGAAATTGGATTGGGTCGATTTTTCGCGGGCAAATCGAGATGGGATGAGAGGTTAGAAAAAATCGAGCAGGCACTTTCACCCCCTGGCCCCTTAGATAGGGGAGGTACGCGCCGAAATTGGTGGGATCGATTCGCAGAGCCGGGAATGCGGTTGAAAAAGTTTTACAGATAGAAAATGTTTTTGGAGCCGCGCGTTTTCGAGCAATGTAGGTGCGGCTTCAGCCGCCGTGTTTTGGAAGGTGGGGTCAGAACGTTGCGTTGCGGTTCAAATTTGATTGTAAAAGCGTCCGAGGCTATTGCGAAAGGAAAAGGCGGCGGCGGAAAGCCGCCCTGCAGAAAGAATTGAGATGCCGTCATTTCGCCGAGCGCATGTTCCGGGAGGGACGTTCTTCTTCACTCTCGTGACGGAAGGTCGTGCGCCGTTGTTCGTCGGAGCGAATAGTCGTGAATTGTTACACCAAGCCATCGACGTATGCCGCCAATGCCGGCCTTTTCAACTCGATGCGATTGTGCTTTTGCCGGATCATTTGCACGTCATGGTGACGCTTGAGACGGGCGACTCGGATTTCTCCAGCCGGCTATCCATGATCAAAGCCGCGTTCACTCGCTCGTATCTGGCGAGCGGCGGAGCGGAACAAACTCGTTCTCCATCGCGTGTCAGTAAACGAAGGCGAGGAGTTTGGCAACGATGGTTTTGGGAACACACCATCCGGGATGAGCGCGATCGCAATGCGCATCTCGATTACATCCATTTCAATCCCGTAAAGCATGGGTTGGTGACTTGTCCCCACGATTGGCCGTATTCTTCTTTTGCGCGGTATGTGGGTTCCGGACATTATGATCGGAGCTGGCTTTGCTCATGCGCGGGCGAGCGTCCTAAGATTCCTTTATTTGAAAATCTGCCTTTGGGCCATATGGAGTAGCCTTGGCCGCCGCGTTTGTCTAAGACGGCGGCCAAGGCCGCCCCTACGGTAATGGCTGTCGGTTTGATTCCAGGTGATAATGGTAATCGTGGAAATATCACTTGAGGGAGCGGTTCAAATCGCCGCCGCCAATAGAGTTGTAAGCCAACTGCTGCGCAATATAGCAATGCGCTTCGGAAATGATCTGGTAATCGAAAAAGTAACCGATGAAGAAAGTGTGGCGGGATATAAAGCTAGCGATTTGTCTTATGAAATGAAGGTGTCTCTCAAAATTGGAAGAAAAAACCCGATAGCAGGAATCGCACATGAATGCCTCCATTTTCAGCTTGTACTGAATGGGTTGCCAATTGCCCTTTATAGGAATGGGAACGACGCGATAACTGTCGGCATTTGCACACGCCTGGCTGACCATGTCCAGCACCTCCTATTCGAAGATGATTTCTATAGACTCGGGTTCACAAATCGGGATCTTTTTCATAATCCCGATTTCGTCGACGATCCAGAAAAAGTTAAGCAAGAAATCATGACGGCACAGGATAGCCCCAGTCTGTCAAGATACGCGCGGGGAGTGATGGCCACATATTATTTTGCAGCATTGGTAAATGGCCGTTTTGGATTAGCTGAAAATAGCGCCGACCTTTTGCAGGTTGGACGACAATTCTTTTCTGCGCAAATGGCTCTCGACGCAGTCGCCATGAAGGCTTGGTTGCAGCGAAACGAATATAGAACCAATCAAACATATTCTTATGCGATGAATCAGCTTTTGACGTTAATTGGTTTGACTGACCTGAAGTTCGAAAAGCTAGAATCTCCACCGGCCCGACTCCGGTCTTTTTAATCAACAAGCATTCCGTCGATCATTTAAGCTAAGACGGCGGCCAAGGCCGCCCCTACCCGAGTGTGAAATCGTGGTTTTCTCTCATTTTCCAAACAGCCTCCGCGCCATCTCCATCGCCTCGTCTTTCGAGACGATTCGCGATTCCAATTGCGCGTCATAAACCAAATCCAACACCCGCTTGAACTCCGGCCCCGGCGAATATCCCGCCGCCGTCAGATCATCCCCGCTCACCAGCGGCGTCGGCGCGACCTCCCCTTCGGCCAGTTCGACCAGTTGCGGCCGCAACATCCCAATCCGCTCCCGCTGCAACCCCACCTTCGCCATCGCCTCCATCAGTTGCCGCGAAAGGGTTGACGTCCTCAGGGCCAGAAACCTCTTCTTAATCGCCACCCTTGGCGGCGCATCCGCCAGCAGCGGCTCGATTCCCGTGAGCGTATGCGACATCTCATCGGATTCCTCGTTGCTCAGCCGTAGCGACTGCCGCATCGCCCGGACCATCCCCGAGACGCGCGATCTGCTCAGGAGTTGCCGCACATCGATCCCCCCCTCGGCTCGCAGAACCGCACACAGCGTCGCTGCGGCGACCGCCAGCCCGAATGGGACGGCCGTTGACGGAGCCGTCCGCAGGAACAGCGAATGGTTCATGTCCATCTTTGCTGGCGCCTTTGGCAGGAAGCGGAAGATCACCGGGGCAAGCTCCAACTCCCAGAGCAGATGCCAGGCCGCCGAGCGGGTCGTTGGCGTCAGCATGAGCCGAAGCTCATCCCCGACGCGTTCGGGGCTGATCCCGCGAAGCTGGGGGGCGCTGACACGAATCGCTTCGGCGGTGGCGGCTTCGACTTGGAAGGCGAAGCGGGCGGCAAAACGCACGGCTCGCAGGAGGCGCAGGTGGTCTTCGGCGAAGCGGTCGGAAGGGATGCCGATGGCGCGGAGTTGCTTGGCTTCCAAATCCGCTCGCCCGCCAACGTAATCGATGACCCGGTTTTCAACCGGGTCGAGGAACAGGCCATTGATCGTAAAGTCGCGGCGCTGGGCGTCTTCCTGGGCGGTGGTGAAGCGGACGCTGGCGGGCCTGCGGCCATCTTCGTATGGCCCATCGCTGCGAAAGGTCGCGACCTCGACGACGCTTTTGCCGTGGCGGACCAGCACGACGCCAAAGGCGGCGCCGACAGCTTGGGTGGAGGTGAAGAGCTGCTGCACCTGCTGCGGCAGGGCGGCGGTGGCGACGTCCCAATCCGTGGGCTTGCGCCCCAGCAGCGTGTCCCGGACGCAACCACCGGCGAAATAGGATTCGTGCCCGGCCTGGCGGAGGCGTTTGAGGACCGCCAGCGCATCGTCGGCGTCGCACGGTTGCTTGGGGCGAGGATTGTCGGGACCACCGGGCGGATTCATTCCGCCGGGCAATGATAGCGTCGGCGGCGTTGGGACGATAATGGAAGATGACAATAGCAGAGGCGACCAAGTGAGACATATCGGACCTCAACCCTCAGCGTCCCTCGGAGTATCAGGGGAAGGGAGCGGGTCGCGCCCAGGCCGTCGGATACCGCGGCCGTGGCCCGCGTCGTTGGACCGGCCCGACTCCTGCCGCTAATATGCGGCCCACGGCCCCAAAGCCGGGGCCGCGGCTTTGACTATGGCAATTAAGTTCGAGATCTATCGCGAGGGGAAACGGGTACAGCAATTCACGCCCACGGCGCCGATGGCGATCGGCCCTGAAAGCGTTCCTTACCCCGCGGACATCGTCTTCAAGGACGATCTGCTGGTCGTCAACCGCAGCGACGACCAGCCGCTGGGATTGGCCCTCCTGTGGGAAGTTCCCGGCATGGGAACCTTTCACCTTGAAACCACGCGCCTCCAGCACCGCGAGCGGCCTTACAACCTCAACGTCGAACTGGCTCGCTTCCGCCTGATGAAGATCGTTCAGAAACAGGAAGACTGGAACCTCTTCGATTTCCCAAAAGCTGAAAAATATCTCCAGAGCTTCCGCGATAGCCAGCTCCTGTTTTGCGATGCGCTGGGCAAGATCGAAGAAGCGGGTGAAGCCTCCAAGCTGGCGGATCAAGCGTTGAAGATCGCAATCGAATTGTCCGAGCAATTGGCGTTGTTCCACAGCGAGTTGCTGATCAACCGCCGCAAGGGGGGCCAGGGATTCGTCCGCCACATCTTCGGGTGCCGCGTGGATCCGGTCATCCAAAACCAGAAATACAAGGACACGCTCACGGGGAACTTCGATTACGCGGTTTTGCCGGTTCCCTGGAAGCTGGTGCAGCCGGAGGAGCACACCTTTGATCCCGCGGCGGTGGATGAATGGGTGGACATGCTGGCCCGCAAGCGGACGCCCATCATCGCGGGGCCGCTGATCGACCTGACGGATGGGGCGGTGCCGGATTGGATGTACATCTGGGAGCATGATTTCGAGACGCTGCGCGATTTGGCTTATGAATACGTTCAGCGCGTGGTGACCCGTTACCGCAAGGCGGTCGCCGTGTGGAACATCTGCGCGGGCATCCACACCAATGAAGTTTTCACGCTGAGCTTTGAGAACATCATCGAGCTGACCCGTTTGTTGATCTCGCACGTGAAGAGCATGTTGCCGCAGGCCAAGACGCTGGTGACGATCAAGTTCCCGTTCGGCGAATATCACTCCCGGAGCCGCTCGAGCGTTCCGCCGATGGCTTATGCGGAGATGATCGCGCAGGCGGGGGTGGGGTTTGGCGCGTTTGCGCTGGAATTTGAGATGGGGGTCCCGCTGCCGGGCGAATTCACGCGGGATCTGTTTCAATTCAGCAGCATGCTGGACAAGTTTTCAACACTGGGCAAGCCTGTATTTCTGACGGATTTAGGCGTTCCAGGGCGGCACAGCGTCGATCCAGATGATCGGTCTGATGGAAAGCTCGACCCTAACGAGGCGGGCACGTGGAAGAGGCCGTGGGACCCGGAGTTGCAAGCCGAATGGCTCTCGGCGGCGTATCGAATGGCATTAAGCAAACCGTTCGTCGAGTCGATTGCCTGGGGTAATCTGGCGGATATCAAGCCATCGCTGCCGGCAGGGGGCCTGCTGGACGATATGCTCAAGCCCAAGGCCAGCTTTACGACCCTTCAAGAGTTGCGAGAGCAGTTCCATCAATGGCGTAAATGAGAGGGGCGCCGCCGGCCATGCCCGGATCCCGCTTTGAGCTGTGGACCGTTTCGCAGCGCCGCGGCCTGGCGGTGATCATTGCCATTGTGATCCTGATTCTCGGGGTTCGACTGATCTTGAATCGGATGATCGTACCCGATCCGCAGTCGCCGCGAGGGCCCGCGGCCGATCAGCTTGCCGACCGGATCGATCCGAACGTGGCCAGCGCCGCGGAATTTGCCGAGATTCCCGGGCTGGGAGAAAAGAGGGCGGCGGCGATCGTTGAATATCGGGAGCAATTTCAGAAGTTGCATCCGGGGCGGCGGGCATTTCTTCGGCTGGCGGATGTTGAAAACGTTAAGGGGATTGCCGATGCGACGGCGGAGGCGATGGAGCCGTATTTGATTTTTCCTTCCGCCTCACCGCGTCCATAATTGTTCGCTATAATTAGTGGATGGGACATTTCGAAGTCATCAGTTCATTTCAGCCACAGGGCGATCAGCCGCAGGCCATCGACAAGCTGGTCGAGAGTTTTAGCGGCAACAACAAATTCCAGACACTCATGGGGGTCACGGGGTCGGGCAAGACGTTTACGATGGCGCACACGATCGCGCGGCTGAATCGGCCGACGCTCGTGATCTCGCACAACAAGACCCTGGCGGCGCAGCTTTATGAGGAGTTCAAGGAGCTATTCCCGAACAACGCGGTGGGGTATTTCGTCAGCTATTACGATTACTACCAGCCCGAGGCGTACATCCCGCAGCGGGATATCTATATCGAGAAGGATGCGAGCCGCAATGACGATCTGGATCGGCTGCGATTGGCGGCGACGAGCAACCTGGTGAGCCGCAATGATGTGCTGCTGGTGGCGTCGGTGTCGTGCATCTTCGGGTTGGGATCGCCGGAGGATTACAAGTCGTCAGTGCTGCCGATCCGCAAGGGAGAGCCGACGGATCGGGATGAGATGCTGCGGAAGCTGCTGGACCTGCAGTATGCGCGGAATGATATCGACTTTAAGCGTGGAACGTTCCGTGTGCGGGGCGACGTCGTGGAATTGCAGCCGTCGTATGAAGAGTTCGCGTATCGGATTGAATTTTTTGGGGATGAGATCACGGCGATCGATTCGATCAACCCGCTGACAGGCGAGGTCTTTGCCAGTTCGGATCAAATATTTATTTATCCGGCCGTTCACTATGTGATGCCGGAGGACCGCATTGCGTCCGCGGTGGCATCGATTCGCGAGGAATTGGACATGCAGGTCATGCACCTGCGGGGCCAGGGCAAGCTGTTGGAAGCACAGCGATTGTTGGCACGGACGAAATACGACATGGAACTGATCCAGGAGATCGGCTTCTGCAGCGGGATCGAAAACTACAGCCGGCATCTCGATGGACGAAAGCCGGGGGAGAAGCCGTACACGCTGATCGACTATTTCCCGAAGGATTTTCTGCTGATTATTGACGAATCGCACGTGACGATGCCGCAGATTCGGGCGATGTACAACGGGGACCGGCAGAGGAAAGAAGTGCTGGTGGAGCATGGGTTCCGCCTGCCCAGCGCGCTGGATAATCGGCCATTGAAATTCGAGGAATTTGAGAAGATGTGGCACCAGGTCGTTTTTGTTTCGGCGACGCCGGGGAAATATGAACTGGAGAAGACGGGCGGGGAGATCGTGGAGCAGGTGATCCGACCGACGGGGCTGGTCGATCCGGAGATTTTCGTTCACCCGGCCCAGGGGCAGGTCCCGCATCGTTTGGATCAGATCAAGCAGCCTGCCGCCATAGGGGGGCGGGTGGTGGTTGAGGAGGTG
>CAZCKE010000225.1:3196-7163 GCA_964499005.1 uncultured Tepidisphaeraceae bacterium | reverse complement strand
TATCAGGAACGTCGAGGAAATGTTTCCAGAGGCCGACTTTTTCAATCGCATCGCGCCGATGCACGACGGCCGTCGGCGGAATCCAGATTCCCGGCGAATACTCCAATTCCGCCGGCGCAAACTCCGGCCGTGAATCACCCATTAGCACAATCTCCGTCAGGCCGTACGACAGCACCGCGCCGGCCTCGAGGTTCGCCACCGCCAGCCCCAGATGATGCGGCAGCCAGAGATCGTCGTGCCCCAGATACGCAATGTATTCCCCCCGCGCCTGACGGATGCCCTCGTTATTCGGCCCCGATTGATGCCCGACATTTTTCTCCAAATCGATCCACCTCACCCGCGGGTCGGTGATCGCACCAACCACCGCGCCAGAATCATCCGTGCAGCGGTCCCCGATGACCAGCAGCTCAAAATCCCCAAAGCTTTGCCGCAGCACGCTGCCGATCGACCAGGGCAGCACCTGCGAATAGTTGTACGTCGGAATGATGACGGTCACGCGCGGCATGCGATATTGCCATAAATAAAATTCAGATTCACACGGATGATTCAAAATAAATTTTCACATCTGCGTGCATCTGATTTCAATCTGTGGCTAATTTTCTTCTCTGTGTTCTCCGCGTCTCCGCGGTGAAAACACATTTTTTGACGCAGGGATTCACCACCCCATCTTCTTCTCAAACTTGTACGGAATCACATCATTCTCCAGCGGCAATCGAAACACATCCGGGCTCGCGTGGTTGTACGCCCGCGTCGGCATGCTCACGAACAACGCGTCGTTCGACCCGATGTTCTGATGCGCATGCCAGACAAAGGTGGGGATCACCATTACCGAGCGATGGAGCTCCGAGCGGACGATTTCGTTGACCATCCTGTACGTCGGCGATTCCGGCCGCGGATCGTAGAGGACGACCTTGACGGTCCCCTGGCTGATGAAGATCCGGTCGTCGTGTTGATGGTGCTGGTGCCATCCCTTGGCCATGCCGGGGCGTATGGTGAATTGGTAGACGTACGTGAACGGAGCCGGATGAACGCCCCAGTCCGGACGGAGAATTTCACAGAGCGTGCCGCGATCATCAAATTGAGTCGTGGCATAACGGATAACGACCCCGTCGATCAATCGGCCGACCGGTTTGCCATCGGGCGTGACCGTTTCGACATCCTGTTTGGGTTGCATGGGCATGGAAACTCCTGGTCAATGAGCCGCCCCCAAACGTGAAGTGAGCGTATCGTTCCCCGTGAAAACGGTAAAGATGATTTTTGCAACGGGTTGATCTAATCCGCCGCGAACCACGGGGACAGGGCCGTTTATTCCGCCAGTAAGAGCTGGGCGAAATCCTTGATGCCCCCGCCGTCAAGGCAGCATTGGATAATCTGTTTGCCCAGCGGCATCAGATCGTCCTCGAGGAACTTGGGAAGCTGCTTGCGGAAGAATCCGCGTAGGATTTCGCAGCCGGCGTCGTAGGCCTCTTCGCCGACCTCGGGCTGCGTGTGGGTGCGCAGGAACCAGTTGGAGATGGTCTGCCCTTCGACCATGACCGATTTCATGATCCACCCCAGCAGTGGGCAGCGTGCCGGCTCGATCTGCTCGGGCTTGAAGGTCGCGCTGCCGCGTCGGGCGAGATATTCCCGCGCGATCCACTGCGGCATGAAGCTGACCTTCCACGCGCCGACGTGCTGGTTGGGCGTGAGAATGTAGCGCGTGCGCGGCGTGCGCTCGATCTGCTGGAGCAGAAGATTCGCCTGATCCACGCGACGCCCGGTGGCGAAGGGCCAGTAGCTGCCGACGCCCTCGGAGCCCATTTCGCCGTTGTCGATGATGCTGGGGTTGTCGTGCCCGCGCGGGGCGACAAGGCGCCACAGCCAACTCAGCGCGGGCGGGAGAATATGGAAGAGTCCGAGGATTCCGTAGGTCGGTTTTTCCTTGGTGCAGGGAGGGCAGCGAACGCCGAAGCTGCGGATGTCGATGGTGACCGGGCCCTGCACGATGTCGGGAACGACGTCGCGCGGAATCACGACGCGCGGGTTGGGGCAGGATTTTCCGGGGGAATCCTGGATGTGTTCCCAGATGAGCGCCCGGCTGCCGGGGACGGCATCGATGTTGAGGAACAGCAGCGGCTGCGGTGGATCGGTGGTCAATCGCTCCAGATGCGGATCGATTCCGTAATGCGTGATGTGATTGACGCGGACAAACCAGGCATCCTCTGCATCGGTCAGCGCGAGCTTGCGGTCGGTCCCCTGAAGCGTCGGATGGCATAGCGCCATGTCATCGGTGACAGGATGCAATTCACAAGTGCGCGGCAACGTCACGAATCGCTCTTCATCGGTGACGGTGTTGACGCCCAGCAACAACCGGCCGTCCGGCTGGCGATGGATATGCTCGAGCATCTCGCTCTTGCCGCTGCCGGATGCGCCTTCGTGCATAAAGGTGACTTCGCGATCGTAAGGGGTGACGACCTGCACGGTGGAGCAGTGGGCAGTGACCCAGCCTTCATGCTCGCCGAGGGTGAGCAGAACGCCGTAAATCCCTTTCTTGGCGCTGGGGCCGGGATAAAGGTTATAGCTGAAGAGTTCGTGAAGCTGATTGCGGCGATTATGAACGACGACCTGCCGCCCCTCAAAATGCGTGTGCCGAAACGGCGGCGCGATGTACACAACCGCCTTGGGGGAAAAATCGTCTGAAACGCGATCGGCGGGAAGAATTCCCTGGAGCATCGCCAACCCCAGCGCGAAGAACCCTGCGTTGGCCGGGCAGATGGCCATCGCGTCGACCGCTTTACCGCGCGCGCCGACGACGAAGGGGAACGCGCACAGGTCCTGGCCGCGAAGCCAGTCAAACGTTTTCTGGCGAACGGATTCGAAATCGGTCGTGAACCGATCGCGGAAGCGTTTTTTGTTGGTGGGCTGCTCGTCGCCGATGACCATGCAATCCGGATCGCGGCGGCGCATATAAGGCTCGGGGTAATTGACGCTGATCCCGTTGCGGACTTTGCAGACGGTAGCCTCGACGACGCGGCCTTTGCCGGGAACATCGTAGGCGACTTCCTGAAAACCGTTGGACTTCGCGTCGCGCACGGCCAGTTCAAAGAGTTCATCCACGCTCCCGGCCATAAAGACTGATGGCGCATGGGAGAGGATTTGCGTTGCTTCCTGTGGCAGACGAATCGTCTGCCATGGCAAACCAGGCATAAATTACCTCATGGGGGACTCGGCGCACTGGGTGGTTAACGGGCATTATGGGGCAAAGAGGGAAAGGGAGCAAAGGATTTTCGATTTTTGATTTGCGAATTGCGATTTTCAATGTGAAAACGGGGGTCGAGCGCTTTCAGCGGAGGCTCTTGGCTTTGGCTTCTTATTTCACCAGAGGCGTCTTGCCGTCACGGCGGGCGCCGACGGAACTCACCTCTTTGATGACCAGTTCTCCGGTCTGGATCGTTACGTCCAGGAACCGGCTTTTACGGACAAAATCCGTAAATAAACCGTTCCAGTCGTAATCCAGCGTCGCGCCGGCGCCGCCTTGGCGGGACCACCAGTTGCACCGGTAGTAATTGCCGAATACTCGGACGCACCTCACATGGTCCGACGGCTCGCGATCGACGGCTTGCGCGATCTCCGACGAGAGATCTTTCTCGGCAGCGGCCGCTTTGATGGCCGGCTCCGCGGCTTTGCGGGCGGGATCCTTTTGCGTTGTTTGATCGTCCATCGCTGTTTCTCCAGAGAAAGATTGAGGCCTCGTGACCCCGTGCCTCTAAGTTCCCGTGGCGCCCAAGGGCGCTCCATCGCGTTTGCGAGCCATTGCCGCATCCGTCGGCAACTTCAAATTCCAGCTTAGTTTGAACATCTGCAAGACCTTGATGATGAGATAGCTGGTATCAATCTGCCACCACTTGAGCCCGTGGCGCGCGGAAGTGGGAAAGGCGTGATGGTTGTTGTGCCAGCCTTCGCCGAAGGTCACGAAGATCGCGATGAA
>CAZCKE010000225.1:0-3186 GCA_964499005.1 uncultured Tepidisphaeraceae bacterium | reverse complement strand
TTCCGAAAAGAGGGTTGTCCCTGCTCTGTTCGGTAGGGCGGAACGCTGGAGTGCCCCATAAGTGGCAGACGGAGTTGATGCTCCAGGTGACGTGATGAATCAGGAA
This sequence comes from uncultured Tepidisphaeraceae bacterium, assembly GCA_964499005.1. Lineage (GTDB taxonomy): Bacteria > Planctomycetota > Phycisphaerae > Tepidisphaerales > Tepidisphaeraceae > CAZCKE01. The sequence goes on along the minus strand of CAZCKE010000225.1, from coordinate 3,080 downwards.
AACGCGTACAAAGCCTCCCCAGATCAATCCAAGAAATGCGCCGCCCCAGGAATGCGTCACCAGGCCGCCAATCAGTGACGGTAATGCCAACCCGAGCACGACCCAAACTTTGAACAATCCGCTCATCCGTCGAATGAATGGATCGCTCCATAGGTCAACGACGTAACGAGGCAGGTCGGGGTCGGCCGGCTGGAAGAACCATCCGATGTGGGCGTGCCAGATGCCGACGAGCACGCCCGTTATGCCGCTGCCATGCAGGTGGGGCGAATGAGGATCGCCATCATGGTCGGGGTATTGGTGATGACGGCGATGCTGGGCGACCCAGGTCAATAGCGTCCCTTCCACCGACATCGAGCCCAGAACGATCAGGACGCCTTTGACGATGCGATTGGTTTCAAATGCCCGGTGGGTAAACAGACGGTGAAAGCCGATCGTGACCCCGATCCCGGTCAGGCAGTACATCCCCAGCATGAGCCCCAGTTGCAGCCAGCCGCATCCATGACCCCACAGCATCCCAACGGCAGTCGCCAGGCCCAGAAACGGCACAACGACTCCGAAGAAGTTCCAAATTCGGACGTCGGCGCAGACTATTTCGTTTAATTCGTGATGCGAGGATGACTCGGATTCCGCAGGCGAGACAGGAAGCGTTGATGAGGGATCGGTCACAAATTCCTTGATCGTCAGTGAACAGCCAACTGCTTGGCGCGCTCATTCCAGGTGCTCGATCGACGCCGCGCGTCGATTTACGATTTCGTCGCTTGGGCCCAACAGGCAAGAAACGCGAAAGAGGAAGGCAACATGGCGGGAACAGGACGATTGCCTTAGCTCGGTCGTCGGTCAGCCGATTTCATTATACATCCTTATCGGCGGTAAGACAGTTCGGGCGAGAATAGAGTAGTGGGTAGTGTCTTAATTTGGGCGGATTGCGCCTGCGGTTTGTGATGCGCGGACAAATGCAATAACGGTCAATGAGCCGGGGCAGTTGTGGGAGCCTGGTCGATTTCATTTTGGATGGACCGCACCTTGTCGGAAGAAAGCCGTTTGGGCTCGGCAGCGTCGAGCTGGTCGTTGTATTTCAGGGCGATGGCCATCTGTTCGTGGGCCGTCTCAATTTTATTCATGGATTTGAGGGCCTGGGCGAAATCGAGGCGGATGGAAACCTCATTGGGATTAAGCTCCAGGGCGGTGCGGTAATCGCGTATGACTCGCGAATGATCTCCGATCATGCCGGCGAATCCGGCGCGCCACAGATAAGGATTAACCGCCGAGGGATTGTGATCGATGGACAACGCATACAGAGAGAGGATTTTGTCACGCTGCGAATCGGGAATGGGGTGGGTTTTGAATGCTTCCAAGTGCAAAGCGCGGGCAGCCAGGAATGGATACTGCGCGTTGAGCGGCTGATCGGCCCAGGCGGTTTGATATTCGGCGGAGGCCTGCTCGAAGTTACCGGTGCGAAGGGCTTCGTCGCCGCGGTACTCGGCAAGCTGGGCTCTGGCGGTGGGAATCAGGATCCAAATGACGGCCGCGACGCATGCGGTAAGGACGGCGGCCAGAGCGATGCCGGGGAAAAGATTACCGCGGCGCGGCGCTTCGGCGCCGGCCTGGCGGATGCCCAGTGCGGAGCCGGCGAGTAATCCGAAAAGGCACAGCAGCCCGGGCTCGAACAGGGAGAATTCGATCAGGTTATGGATGAGAAACACGCCGATGGCGACGAGAAGACCGTAGAGAATCCAGGGAGCGGGGCGGTCGTCGATCTGGGGTTTCTCAAGCGAGCGCGTCGAGACGATCATCAGGCCGATGACGATGGCGCACAGGTACATGAAGCATTTCATTCCCTCGATGATCAGGAAGTTGTAATCCTGCAGAAAATCGACTCCGAAGAGAATGTGAATGGCGATCACGGCCAGGGCGATTCCGGCAAGCCAGGCGATGCGGCCGGGTCGCGGAAGCAAGGCGGATGATTGCGAAGCGGCCGGCGGCTCGGAAGGGCGAGTCATTTCCCACCAGAGGCGGAGCATCCAGGCGACCAGAAGAAAGCCGCCGACGAGGCCGAGTTCGACGAAGAAGCGGATGATAAAATTGTGAGGGTCGCGGATTTCTTCGGCAGCGGCGGGAAGGCGGTCGCGGAGATAGTGAAGATAGAAATTATCCCACCCGACGCCCCGGAAGGGATGACGCTCGAACATGCTCCAGGCGGCGACCCAGTAGCGCCAGCGGAAATTGAGGCTGGCCGTGGGCAGGGAGCCATGCGCCAGGCCATGGCCGATGACGGCGGCAACGGCGAGTAAGACGACACTGACGCCAACCCAATACAAGCGATCGGAAAATTGAGCCAAGCGAGGGCGAAATTTCCAGATGAGCCCAAGAAGCGCGATGGCAAGAATGGGGGAAACCAGCGCGGCTTTGGATTTGGTGTAATACAGCAGCCAGACGGCCAACGGCGCCGCCAGCGCGAGGGCGATCGCCCACGCGGGAGAATCGCCGTCGATGAGACGCTGAATGGCGACCCCCACGCCGATGGTCATCAGCATGACGACCAGGGCGGCAAAGGAATTGGCCGAGTCGCTCCATCCGAACAATTCGCTGCTAAGAATTTTGGTTTCGAATTGCTTAGCTTCGAAGCTGTCGGGGGCAAAACCCCGGTCCGCCAGGATCTGCTTCTTATTCTGAAGATAATTGTTGACCAGATCGGGGCCGTCCACAAACTTGTAATAAAACCCCTGCGCGAGGGAAACCAGCAAGAGCGCATACGCGGCGGCGGCGACGACGCGAAGGCGCATCCAGCCCCGCACCAGTTGCGAAGCGCTCCAGAGCAACGCGAGGGCGGCCACAAAATTAGCCGTGGAAATCAAGGTCGCGAATTTGTCGTCGGCCCAGCGAAGGCTCAGGGCCATCCATGCCGCGAGAAGGAGCAGCAAAAAGTGAGAGCAGTTCAGCCGCAGCGAAAAGGTTTTATCCAGCATCCGGCGCAGAAGCAGAAAAATCGCCGGCAGGCAGCAAATCAGGGCGATCGCAACCCACCCCGCCGGACCGGGGCCGCGCGCCTAGGGCCTGCCGCCCGGCGTTAATTCGGAAGG
>CAZCKE010000224.1:0-7176 GCA_964499005.1 uncultured Tepidisphaeraceae bacterium | reverse complement strand
TCCTTCGCAATCCCTTTCGTTTCTGGGATCATGAGCTGGCGGAATGAGAACAATCAAAACCGATACGCTTACCCTTAAAGCCCTCAACCGTGCCACGCTCGCCCGGCAGATGCTCCTGTCCAGGGAGCGCATGGCGCCACTCAAAGCTATCGAGCGTCTGGTCGCAATGCAGGCACAAGAGGCCAAACCCCCATTTGTCGGCCTTTGGACGCGGCTGGAGAAATTTGATCGCGGTGACCTGTGCCTCCTGGTGCACAGCCGGCGGGTCATTCGCACCATCGCCATGCGGTGCACGCTTCACCTGATGAGTTCAAGGGATTTTTTGAAATTCCGAGCCACCCTGCAGCCTGCGTTGTGCGCAGCGATGAAGTCGGCTCTGAAAAATCACGCCGATGAATTGGACGTCAAGGCGCTGGTGAAACATGCCCGCGCGCACTTTGGCGGCGAGTCGCGAACGTTTGAGACGCTGCGGGATGAATTCGACTCGCGGAAGTTCAAAGGCAATGTGCGTGCCATGGCCTACGCCGTACGGACGCATCTGTCGCTGGTGCAGATGCCGACGGACGATCGATGGGGATATCCGCGCATCGCGAATTTCACGGTCGCCGAATCCTGGCTCGGCGCCTCGCTGGGCATCGAACCGGATCTCGAGGAATTGATGTCGCGCTATCTGGCAGCCTTCGGCCCCGCGACAGCCGCCGACGCGCAAGCATGGTCGGGGTTGAAGGGATTGAGCGAGATTTTTGAGCGGCTGAGGCCCAAACTCCGCGTGATTCGAGATGAGCGCGGGCGTGAATTGTTTGACTTGCCCAAAGCGCCTCGCCCGGCGGAGACAATCCCGGCCCCGGTGCGATTTCTTCCCGACTACGACAACGCGATTTTGTCGCATGCCGACAGGACCCGCATCGTCGCCGACAGTCATCGGAAAGGATTGGTGACGGCCAATCTTCGCGTTCCCGGCACATTTCTCATCGATGGCTTTGTCGCCGGCACTTGGCGAGTCGATCGGTCCAAAACCGCGGCAAAACTGTCGATTTCCCCATTCGATGGCGTGCCCGTCAAGTCTCGGATTGAGCTTGCCGAGGAAGGTGAACGCCTGCTGCGCTTCATGGAGGGCGACGCGCTCACGTTCGACGTCAGAATTCCGTCATCAAGCAAGAAAATCGCACGTAGCCGCCGTTAATTCTTTGAGACGAATACACACGCATCCGTCGCGATCGGCGGCGATTGAACCATCAGCGGGCCTGGACCTTTGGTCTTGATGACCTCGTCGGCAATGGTTTTGCCCGACGTCGTGTCCATCCATGCCACGTGATATGCACCCGATGCGAAGCCGGGAATCAAAAGCGTGCCCGAGACGGTTTTCCCACGACTCGGCTCGCGCGCCCTTACCCACATTACCGCGAAATGATCATTCCCCTTGCCCAGGATTGCCAGTTCCGGCGAATAGGAACTCAAGCTGAAATCCTGAATGTGCGCCCAGTCGCCGCCCGTATTCTCCAGATGAATCGTGTGCGGGCCGGCCGGCACCGAAATTTCCAGCGTCGCATTCAGCGTTGGGTCCTGCCGCGGCTGGCCCGGAGCGCCTGGCGAAGGGGGCTTCGTAATATTGCCCATCGGCTTGCCATCGAGACTGATCGTCACGTTAATTCCCTGTGCCGTCATCTGATTGAACCGGACCGCGAATTTTCCATCCGATACATAATCCACGGCAAAGTCCGCGAACGGAAACATCGCATGATTCCCGCCGCTGCCCTGGAGGTAAGCCGACATGCCTCCCACGCCTTGGACGATGCCGCTGGGCTTCACGGTGAAATGCGTCGTCTTCGATGGCGCCCAGCCGCTGCCAGGCCCAAACCGCAGCGCCGCGCGGTTGGGCGTCTCCGCCGTCACCTCGATCGGCTTCAATCCTTGCTGATTCAGCAACCCCGAATCGTGAATGAATTTCTGCGCCGCAGTGTAATGGAATAGCAGGTTGTTCGGCTCGACGATGTCCCAGTTCCAGAACTCCGCGGCGCCGCTCGCCTGGCTCATGATGCTGGCCCACAGCGCCTGATGAATCGGGGTGCCTTGATCGCCCTGGGCAGCGCCGCCGCCGTCCGAGCCGATCTCGCCATAAAAATAGGCCTTGGCCAGATGCTCGTCATCAAGCGCGCCGATGGCTGACACAAGGTCGGAGGGATAGGTGTGGACATCATAATAATCCACCGCCGTCCAAATCTTCGGCTCTGAAGTCCGCGAACTGGTCGTGATCAGATGATGGTAAGGATCCTGCTCACGGATGAACTTGGCCATCTCCTCGTGCCATGCCCCGACGGCGTTGATGTCCTTCTCGAACGCATCGGTGAATTCGACCTCATTGAACAATTCCCATCCCATGATCGAGGGCGAGTAGCCGTATCGCGCGATCATGTAACGGTACTTGGCTTTGGTAAGCGCCTTGGCTTTGGCGTCGGTAAAGAATTGTTCGGGAGTATTGAGCCAGCCGCCAAGAGCCTTGTTCCAGGGATTCTCGCCCCAATTGGGATTCACTTTCGAGCTGTATTGCCCGTGATGTTGAAGGACCAGATGAAAATGAACGCCGTTGTCGTCGGCCGCCGAAATAATTCCGTCCCAGGTTTTGGCGACCGCCAGGCTCAATTGCCCAAGCTTGGGTTGTTGCGACGCATCCGGCAGCCAGTCGAGATTCTTGGAGTCCCAATGGTTCATCCAGATGCGCGACCAGTTCACGCCGGCCTTGCCCATGCGCGCGATGGATTGCGGCAAGGGCGGCATATTTCCGTCGTGCCATGCCAGGTTGTACCCCACGGGGTAATACGTCGATCCGTCGTCGAAGATGAATCGCATCTTGTTGTTCGGATCGATGCGCACAAACCCTGGCTTGGGAGACCCGGCGACATTGAATTCCGCCGGAGTTAATTTCTGCGGATTGGCATTTTGTCCATTCAGTGTCACGGAATCGATCGTATATTTCCCCGTCACCGTCGGCGTAAATCGCACTCGCCAGATTTGTCCCCCGTCAAAAAACGCCGGCACACTCAGGCTGTTCCCATCCGAGGCCTTGAACGTGACTTTGACGTCATTTTGCTTGAAATCAAACGGATTGCCCTTCACCTGGGGCAATTCGAATGACGCTTCGAGCTTGTCGTAAGTGCCGCCCGCGGCAAACGTCGAATTCACCGAGGCAATGAAATTGAGGATCATCCAGATACAAAACCGGCGCGAGAGTGGTTGGTTCATGCAACTACTATATAGAAAATTAAATTATGCGAGAAGACCGCCCGGAATGTATCTGTTTTAGGGAGCGAGCGTGTTCCTGACCGCTACGGTCAAGACCTGGTACCCTTTTGGGTTCAAGTGCACATCGGGCAATCCATCATCAATGGTGATCGAGTAGCATTCCTGGCCCAGTTTCGGCCAGGCGATGATCCTCATTGATCCATGGCGGCAGTCGGCGATGTATCGGTCGAGCAAGCCATTGATCTTCTCGACGCGGCCATTGATTTCTTCGCGCGTGATCTGCCCCCGGGGATTCCAATCCTCCGGGACGGGCAAAAGATGGCAAATCGCCAGCGGTATGCCCGCATCCGTGATTCGTTTAGCCGTGGTAACAATTCCGCCATAGACCTGCTCGGGACTTTGGTTATCCATCAAGATATTGTTCAGTCCGACCATCAGAACGATTTCTTTAGGTCGAAGATCGATGGCGTCCCGTACGAGCCTAGCTTGGACTTGCTCAACCCGATTGCGGCAGATGCCTTTGTTGACCCAATAGAGTCCCGGAAAACTGTCCGGCGGATATCCCGCCGCGATAGATCCCCCGATCAAAACGATCGGCCCTTCGGCAACTTGAGGCGACGACGCTGTTCGGTTGAGTGAACGATTGCTGAGCACCATGAGGGCAATTCCCGCGCACACGATGGGAATGCCCAGCGAGGTCCAAGTGATGCGCCAACGGCCCAATGCGAATTTGATGCGCCGCCAGAGCTGCTTGGTGGTCAATGTTGCCGCGAAGACTCCGCCCAGTAAAAGCTGGAGAAAAAAACTGCCGGTGCCCGGATCGATGTAGGCAAAAATTCGATGAACCAAGCGAGCGTCTCCACTGGGATGTTTTGACGACTTCTGGTCTGGACTTATTTTGGGGAACAAAACGACGTAAAATCCACAGCGGCGTGGGAGGTTCAGCCTTCGAACCTGCCGGGGAGTATACAAAGCCGGGGCGGCTGAAGGAAGATTATTGTCAAAATAGTTTCACTTTTTTGTCAGGATGGAAAAGCAATGAATCGACGATGGGGCCGATGTATGGTTATCGGAGCGATCGCTCTGATGCCAATTATTTTGGCAGGTCAAACGGATGCATCGGAAAAGCGCATAACCCTGAAGGAAGCCGTCAACAATCAGTTCCAAATCGGCGCCGCCATCACGTCCCGGCAACTGGACGATCCAGCCCATGTTGCCCTTATCCTCGATCAGTTCAATTGTCTGACGGGCGAATACGAATTTTTCCCACTATTCCTGCAACCGTCTCCCGGCACATTTACCTTTGGGCCTGCCGACCGCATCGTCGCTTTTGCGCAGGAGCATCGCCTGCCGTTTAGGAAAACATCAAAATCATCGTCATCGAGCTTGATGGCGACGTCTTGCCGCGTGATAGAAGCAATCCCTACCAGGACCGCCTGCCCGATGCTGTCAATCAGCAGCTTTCCAAACGATATGTGGAGTTGTTTTCAGTTTTCAAGAGGCATCGCGACCTCATCCCGCGCGTTACATTTTGGGGGGAGTTGACGACGGGCAGTCCTGGCTTAACGATAACCCAACAAAAGGCCGCACCAACTATCCCCTGTTGTTTGACCGCAATCTCCGTGCCAAGCTGGCGTATCAGGCGGTCATTGACGAGTTGAAAAAACAATAGACCCGAAAGGCATCTGGATGAAGATCCTGTTCATTGGCGGCACCGGCGTGATCAGCACGGCTTGCACCCGGCTGGCCAAGCAGCGCGGCATGGATGTTTATGTATTAAATCGCGCGACCACGCAGGTGAACCTGCCGGATGGCGTGCATGTCATTCAAGCCGACATGCGACAGGAGGAAAAAGTCCGCGCGGCGATGGGAAATCAGACCTTCGACGTGGTCGCCGATTTCATCGCCTTCACCGTTGAAGATATCGAGCGCTCGATGAGGCTGTTCAGCGGGAGGACGGGACAGTTCATTTTCATCAGCACAGCCTCGGCCTATCAGACGCCTCCGGTAAGCCATTGGGTCACCGAATCGACGCCGCTGGCCAATCCTCACTGGGGATACTCGCGAAACAAGATCGCCTGCGAGGATCGGCTGACCAGAGAATATCGCGATAAGGCTTTCCCCGCGGTGATTGTCCGCCCCTCGCTGACCTATGGGGATACATTGATCCCGCTCTCGATCAATAGCTGGGGACAATCCTGGTCGACCGTCGATCGGATGCTGCGCGGCAAGCCGATTCTCGTGCACGGCGATGGGACAGGGCTCTGGACGGCGACTCACAACAGCGATTTTGCCAAGGCTTTCGTCGGTATGCTCGGAGACGTGCGAACCATCGGGCATGCGTTTCATATCACCAGCGATGAGGTGATCACCTGGAATCAGATGTACAGAATTGTCACGGAAATCGTCGGCGCCAAGCCCAACTATGTGCATGTGTCGAGCGAAATGCTGATCAAGCATAACCCGGAATTAGAGGGTTGGCTGCTGGGGTGTTTTGCGCATAGCGTCGTGTACGATAACTCGAAGATCAAATCGATCGTGCCGGACTACGTTGCGACGACGACATTCAAGCAGGGGATGCAGAAGACGATCGCCAACTTCAGGGCCAACCCGGTCATGCAGAAGGTGGACGAGGAGTTTGATCGATGGTGTGATAAAGTCATTGAGCACGTGAGTAAATGAGCAGGTGAAGGAGAACCGGGGATGTATCACAATCTTTGTCCCGATACGGTGGGAATCTCTGGAATCGGCACGGAAGAACTAATTCCGCTGGCGGCCCGGCACGGGTTTGGCGGGATCGATTTTCCCGTGCGGGCCGTGGGATCAGTCGATCAAGCGAGAAAGCTGGCGGAGCAGGTTAAAAAAGCAGGCTTGAAGTGGGGGCAATTCTGGCTGCCGTGCGATTTTCTCTCGGTTGATGAAGCGGGGTTCGACGCGGGAATCAGGAAGCTGCGAGAAATTGGGCCGCTGGTCCAGGCGGCGGGATGCACATGTGCGTATAACCACATCTGGCCAGGCAGCGATCAGCGGAATTATCAGGAAAACTTTGCATGGCATCTGAGGCGGGTCCAAACCGTTGCGGGAGTGCTGCAGGGATTTGGCGTTCGATACGGGCTGGAGTTTCTGGGCCCCAGGCATCTGCGCGACAAGAAATATCCGTTCATCCATCGGGTCGAGCAGGTAGCGGAACTGGCCGATGCGGCCGGCGCTGGTGTTGGGGTCGTGCTGGACAGTTTTCACTGGTACACCTCCGGCGGGACGCTGGCGGATGTGCGGAAATATCTGACGGGAGAGCGGATCGTGATCGTGCACCTGAATGATGCCCGCGCGGATCGAGGGCGCGAGGAGCAGATGGATTTAGAGCGAGAGTTGCCGATGGCCACTGGGGTGGTTGATTCACGAGGATTGGTCAGGACATTGCAGGACATGGGGTACGAGGGGCCGCTGATCATCGAGCCGTTTCAGCCTCAATTGGGGCGGTTGAAGACGATGGGGGTGGAGGATGTTTTGAGAGAGATTTCGGGGTGCATGGGGAGGATTCTTTGATCGTCGGCGTTTCTCTTTGATTGCGAAAATTGGCGCGAGTTAGGCGTTGTCGATTTTGCAAAGCCGCGCTTATGCTAGAATGCGTGTCAACCCAACCTGCTCTCGTGTAACGCCGCGAGGAAAGATACATTTATTCAAAACCCCCATGTCAACCACAGACTCAAAACCATCGGAACCTTCGGGTAATTCTCCTCAGACAGCCGTTGGCGTGAGGGCAATTTCGGGCCCTGATGCGACGGCGCCGGCTGCGACATCGGCTCATGCTGCGGTGCACAAAAGCGGGCGGGGGCGGTTAATCATCATCGGCATCGTTGCGCTGGCCGCGATTTTTCCAGTGGGGGGCGGGGTACTCAATTCGGGGGGAACGGTTTCGCCGGATGATGTCGACTG
>CAZCKE010000223.1:0-7230 GCA_964499005.1 uncultured Tepidisphaeraceae bacterium | reverse complement strand
GATCGGGATCACCGATCAGACGGATTTCCGCTGGCGGAAGGAATACGGCGGGCTGAAGGTCGATCGGGCCAAACGCTTCAAAGGGCTGGAGCGGGAGACCTGATCCATGTCCACGCCCCCAGATAGGCGCGCAAAAAAAGAGGCCAGTGCTCGCCGTTACACCGGCCTCCTCAATCAGGCTGCCCGACCTTTCTTGGTCGGAGACCCACAGCCTCGTTTCACATATCGGTCCAACCCCCAATATTCATTAGCAATTCTTTATCAGCCCTTCTCATTCCCCTCACGTCCCATAGCCTGATGGACTCCCTCTCTCCGCTATTCAGGGATGAGGGGGCACCGCGGATGGGAAGCATTTGCCTTCACCCCCTAATGGCTTTCTCAATCCCGCGTTCTATAATCCCGCCCCAATGAATTCTCGGACCTCCACCGCCAAACTTGCCCTCGAAGACGGCGCCGTTTTCACCGGCCGAGCTTTCGGCGCTTCGGGCACTTCCCAGGGCGAAGTCGTCTTCAACACCTCCATGACCGGCTACCAGGAAATCCTCACCGATCCCTCCTATACCGGGCAGATCGTCACGATGACCTACCCGCTCATCGGCAACTACGGCATCAACCGCGTCGACGTCGAAAGCAAACGCCCCCACGTCGCCGGCTTCATCATCAAGGAGCTTCCCCCCGTCTATTCCAATTACCGCGCCGACCTCTCCCTCGACGACTACCTGAAAGAAAACAACATCATCGGCATCCAGGGCATCGACACCCGCGCCCTCACCCGACGCCTTCGCATCGGCGGTGCCATGCGCGGCATCCTCAGCACCGAAATCCTAGACGATGCCACCCTTGTCGATCACGCCAAAAAATCCGCCGCTATGCAGGGCGCCGACTGGGTCCAGGCCGTCAAGCCCGACCACGAATATTCCTGGGACCAGGGTCAGAGCGATTGGAAACTCGGCCAGGTCGAACGCGGCGACGGCCTCCACGTCGTCGCCCTCGATTGCGGCCTCAAGCAAAACATCCTCCGCTCCATGACCGAGCGTGGCATCAAGGTCACCGTCCTTCCCCCCGACGTCTCCGCCGACGAAATCTTCAAGCACAAGCCCGACGGCCTCTTCGTCTCCAACGGCCCCGGCGACCCCGCCGTCCTTGATTACGCCATTCGCCCCATCAAAGACGCCCTCGGCAAAATCCCCATCTTCGGCATCTGCCTGGGCCACCAGCTCCTCGGCATCGCCGTCGGCGCCACCACCTACAAGCTCAAATTCGGCCACCGTGGCGGCAACCAGCCCGTCAAAAATCTCGACACCGGCCGCGTCGAAATCACCAGCCAAAACCACGGCTTCGCCGTCGACCGCCAATCCCTCGAAGCCGCCGGCGGAATCGTCACCCACGTCAACCTCAACGACAACACCGTTGAAGGCTTCCGCCACGAATCCCTCCCCGTCTTTTGCGTCCAATATCACCCCGAAGCCAGCCCCGGCCCCCACGATGCCGCCTACCTCTTCGACGCCTTCGTCGAAATGATGAAAACCCGCAAACCGCCGACCGGCGAGCGATTGAAGCAATTGCAATCACTCCGCGATTAACCCCCAATATCCCCCTCTACCCACTCCCCGGCGTGGTCACATCGTGTTCAGTGGCCACGCGCCCCCCCGCGACATCTTCCTACAAAGACATCTCCCCCAAAATCACTCCCCGATTATTGCAACCCCGGCAAACTGATGATCTTCCCTCCCCCTTGATCCGGGCTCGCGTACGCCAACCGCGGCCTCATATCAGTTGCGGGAATGAGATAGACCAGATCAAACGCCCTCGTTTCCCCCTTGGGAATCCAAAGCAAATCCCACGGACGATGCGGCGACAGATAATCCGCATGGTCCAGCCCAATCATCCGGCCCGATTCCGCCGTGTACTTCAGTTGGTCCTTGGTCTGAAAAGTCTCGCCGGTGCTGCTCAGATTTTTGACTCGAACCTGAAGCACGAAATATTTCTGACCCGAAGCTGCGGTCGAATCCCCATATTGTGCCTGCGCTGATACATCCAGAATCTCAACATTGAAAATCGAATCCTTGATCGTCCCGATCGCCTGGGCATCCCCTGGGCGGGGCGCGCTTCCTTCCAATTGAAATTCCAATCCATCCGGACGCGTCACCCCCGACTGCCCATTCACCTTGGCGTTCGGAAAATCACACCGCAACGACAGCGACTTCGCCCCTTCCGGGACCAAAAACGCCAGCGTCCCGCCCGTGAACACCTCCGGCAGAAATCTCGGCTCGGCCGCCAACGTGCTCGATTCCGACGGGCTGTACGCGTATTGCCCGTCAACCACCACCTGTGTGTATTGCCTTGACTGCTTCCAATCCGCGACAGTCCCGATCTTCAGCTTGTCTCCTTTTTTCGCGCTCGGATCAAACGCCGTCGCATCGGCGTCGATCGTCACCAGGCTTCGAGCCCGAAGGTCCACGCACAACCAGCTCATGCCTGCTCCCGCCTTCTGCGACCCCCATTCCGACGGATGTTGCACGCTCAGAATCTCCGCTTCCAGAACCTGGTTCTTCACCGGCGGTCCGATCGGCTTGGCCGAATCGTCCGAAATATCCCCCATCAGCGGGATCAAAATGTTCCCGTGAGCGTAGTCGAAATAATCGATCGACAACTGGCGCGGTGAAAAATCCGCCGGCACCCGCAACATCAGCTTGTTCGATGCCGTTGATCCCATCTGCGGCAAATCCAGTTGACCTGGCGCAAATTCCCCGGGAAGCGCCGCTCCATCGTGACGCGGCAGCACCCGGCCATCTGCCACCACGTAAAGATTGTCGTACAACTGCGGTACCCGGTACGCCACCGGTGTCTCCTGGCCCTTCACATCTTGTGGCGGCAACAGGTTCTCCATCGTCGCCCCGATCACCAGCAACCGCGAACCTTTCGGCGCCGTCCATTCCCCAAAACGGCTCAGCATCCCCATCGAATTCACCGAAATGCTCAGCCCATTGCTCCGCCCGCTCGCGTACATCGTCGCAAATCCATCCAATGGGATCGTCGTCGGTAGTGATGACACAACCTCGCCGGTTGCCGCCGGCAGCGTGGTCGGCGCAAAACGCGCCATCAGCTTTTCCATCCCCGCGTCCGACCCTACCGATGCGTCCATCGCAATCGCGTCGATCGCCGGCTTATGGCCCGCTCCCGTGAGATGGGCCCGCGCAATCGACGTCCCGTGGCGCGTCACCGCCACCATCGAATCCCCATCGCTCAATTCATCCGGCCGAATGCCTCCGACGAACATCGCCGACAAATCATTTCCATATTGGCGATACAATTCCCTCGCCTCGGCCGCCGAACCGTAATAAACCAAAATCACCGCGTCCGCGCTTCCCTTCGCCTTCGGCAGCACATCACCCAACGCCTTGCCCGGCGCCTCGATCCTCACCCCCGCCAATTCCTCCCGCAACGTCGGCAGCACATCCATCGCCGCCGGTCGCTGGGTCAGCCCAATCACCGCGACCTTCTTCGCCCCGACACTTTTCACCACAAACGGCTTGGTCAGTAATTGGCCCGTCGAATCATCGGTCAGGTTCGCCGAAATCACCTCAAATTGAGCCCCTTTCAGCAAATCTTGCGTTGCTTTGATCCCGTAACGGAAATCCGGATACCCGAGATTCACCACGTCATAATGCAGATAATTCATCGCCTCGACGATGACCTTCCCCTGGCTTTCGGCGCTGTCCCCGCCGAAAAAGCTGTTGCCCCCGTCGATCAGCAGTGAAGGCTTGTCCGTCCCCCGCAGCGAATTCAGCGCTGTCGCCCGTCGATCGAGACCGCCCTCACCCATGACCATCGGACATGAGGAACACGCGCGGATATGCCCTTCACCATCCGCCGTAAACAGAAATTCTCCTTCGATGCTTTGCCCCCAGGCCATCCTCCCTAGAAAAATCAATATCGCCGCCGCCGCAAACGGCAGCATCCCGGGAAGACCACGACGCTTCCGGCCGCAATACGTGAATGAATTGAACCGTCTCACAATGCTCCCTGGCTCGCTGATGCAATCCCTGTGATTATCACCGCCGCGATTTTAAATGCCGGAATCAATGTGCCGGCAAGGCCCGAACCGATGGCGATCCCGATCAGGAAGCACTTGACGACTCGTTGGGCGCTGGTGTTATGTACGACGAATGCAGAGATAGTAAGACAAATATCAGTCGAGAATAAACCCATTGCGATGCTGGTCACCACATTCTTATATTCCGTTAGCGCCTGCCCCGCGCCTCTCGCCCCCATTCCCAGTGTCCTGCCGGTCGCTGGATCGATGCACCACCACGTGGCTTGATCCGGCGTCGAATTCTTTGGCGCAACCACGATTTGCCCCGCTGCCAGCTCATCTTGAATCCTCTTCTTCACATCCGCGGAAAATTGCCCGTTAGCCAACTCCGGATCGTCCCCCTTCCGGATCACAGACCACTGGCTCGCATCCGAGGTCTTGTTCAACGATTCACCCGCGTTCGTGACGGACGTCTCCGTCGTCTTCAGCAATAACGCTTCGGCATTGGTGTCCGTAATCCCCTGGGTCACCCGAATCGAAAACGCCTCGCTCGCGGCTCCCCGCCGCACTCCCACGTCATTGGCGACAATGTCAAATTGACGAATCTCTTTCAGATTCGTCGGCCCATCCGCCGCGATCCGCTCAACCCGCGCGAAAAGATTCGCCTGATCCAGATAAATGTCCCCGCCCACCGGACTGCAAAGCCACCGCATTTGTGCCAGGTCATACAGCGGTCCCGGCATCGGACTGACTTTTCCTATGAAAGCATTCGCTTGAGCCGAACTGATCCCGCCGCCGGCGCGGACCAGACTCAGCATCCCCTCTCGATTGGCCAACATCCGTCGCACGGTCAAATCCGCCACAAATGCTCCGGAGAATCGGCAGACCTGCGGCAGAATTTCCGTGCTCGCCTTCAGCGACAACGCCCGATCCAGCCGCTGATCGTCCGAAAGACCCGACATTGTTGCCAGTCCCTTCGCCCGCGCCGCCGGACCGATCAAATCGAATACCTCCCGCCGGATATTCCGCGGCGTTTCACCGACGCTGTCGATTTCATATTCCACCCAGACCGCCGTCAGTTGCGAGTCGTGTTTCCCCGAGTCTCCTCCACCCATGGCGCCGCCGAACATTCCCCCCAGTCCGCCCCCCAGTTGCGCCGCCCCGGCCGTCTGCCCCTCGCTCGACGGCGGCTTCACCTCTCCCGTATCGCTGATGCTATTCTGGTAAAATCGCTGCCCCCCAATCGCCAGCACCGGGATCCACTCATGCGTCCCTATCGCCGATTTCTTCATCCACGCCGTTAACTCCTCCTGCGTCCCCGTCTCCGGCATCACCGGCAAATCCACCGGGGAGTTCGCCAGAAAAATCGGCTGACCCAGCGCCTCCGCCGGACAAAACGAATGTTCCATCGCCTTTTGCTGCGTCAGTTTTCCGTTCTCGCATTTTTCCGCGATCACCCGGATTTTGATCTGATGCTGCATCGACGGCGCGATCGCAAATTGATTCTTCGCCGCGTCGAAACTGATCGTTTGCGACGCCTTGGCGGCCGCCTCTCCCATTTGCGCGTCGCCCGCCGTCGGGTCCATGTCCTGCCACTGATTCCCTTGCTTGAATTGCAACCACCAGTGATCTTTCAGCGCCGCCAGCGCCCTGACGGTGTACGTATCCTCCCCCGAAGCCGCGGGTTTCCCCACCGCCCCGATAATCAGCGGCGATTGATCCGTCGCTCGTTGAACGATCGCTCCCGCCGCATCCATCGCCGTAACCGCGTTCCCCTCAACCGCGCCTCGAGCGCTGCTCAGATCCACTCCGTATTTCGATTCATATTTCCCCGTCAAATCCTCCCCCGGCACCTGCTGCGGCTCCGCCCATAAATCCTTCGGCGTCCCCTTGACTCGCGCCAGCAGCTTCTGCGCCGTCGCGTCATCCAGCGTCCCCTTGGCCAGCCGAACGTTGTATCCGCTACGATAAAGAAGCTCACCCAGGCACAGCGCCCGGTCTAGGCTGTTTCCCAGGCGGTCCATCAACACGCCCTGGGCGCCGCGCAACTCCCCGTGATAAGCAATCCAGTAAGTCCGGTCCCTCACCCACGCGAAAAGCTTCGCCGGATCAGCGCCCGTCTCCCCCACGATCGCATCCGGGTCGAATGTATCCCGCTTAATCTCGTGGTCCGCCGCTTCTAAAACATTGAACAGCTTGTTGACTTGCTCGTACGCCCCCTGATTCGGCTCGCTCGGTTCATCCACGACCGCCGCTGTGACCGCCGCCACCCTCAACATCGGCGTCTGGCACCAGCACAACGTCATCGCCAAACAAAATAGAAATCGATTCGCTCGATAAATCGGATCGTCAGACCGTCGCATCGCGCGGGACCTCCATGGTAAGGTTTCGCTGGGATGGTAAGGTTTCGCCGGGATGTCGCGCGGTTTAAGCCGTGCCGGCCTCAGGCGTTCGCATTACGCCACCCGCCGCTCATCCTGTCAAGAAAATTGGCATCCCTAACGCTCCGAATTCCTGAATTCTCAAAACAAAGCGCCGGATGCCCAATGCGCTATGGCCTTCCGATGAATCATCGCTTGCGGCCCTCAAACACATGGACACGCCCAATTCATCCGATTTGTGCAGCGCGATCCCCCAACGGCCTGGAAACAGCTTCTACGCTCTTCTCCCAAACTTCTCCCGGAATTCCTCCAGCGATCCCACACCGTTCGGCAGCTTCGCCTCCTCCGCCAAAAGCACCGGAATCCCATCCCGGATCGGATATTTCAGCCCGCCCACTTCCCCCACCAGCCAATGATCCACTATTCGCAGCGGGCTTCCCGTCACGGGACATCGCAGAATCGCCAGCACCTCCGCCGACAATACAGAATGACTCGCACTATCCGCCATAGCCCGCTAGTATACGGATTGCCCCCTTTCATTTCACCCCAACCACCATCTAATCCGGCCCCACCAGATGCTCCACTCGCGTCTGCTTGAACCCCACTTCCTTCATCCACCCGCAACAATCCGCCCCTGTATAATCAAATCCTCCGCTCGTCTCGATTAGCATGTTCAAGCTCATCAGCAGCCCGAACGCATTTTTCTTCCGCTCGTCATCGATAATCGCGTCATACACGATCAGCGCTCCGCCCGCCGGCAGTGCCGCATGCGCTTTGCGCAACAGCATTTTTTTCTCATCCAGATCCCAGTCA